>JAAYDF010000096.1 GCA_012729395.1 Phycisphaerae bacterium | reverse complement strand
CGCAGGGACCGGATGCCAGTCTTCGAGGTTGCCCGTGCCGGGCCGGTAATCCGCCCACCATTTGGCCGTCGCCAGTACGCGCGGCGGGAGGTCTCGGATGCTCGGCTCCTGGCCCGTGCCACGTGGCCCGGCCTCCAGGATGATCATGCGGGCGAAGAAGCCATTGGTGAGCATCCGCTCCGACAGCGCCTCGTAGTAGTGGTTCGGGATCGCCGTGCCGAAGATCACCAAGTTGGGCTGATTGATGACTCCGGGCGACTCTTTGCCCGCCTTGCGGCGCATGGGAAAGACGCTGTTGGCCGACGAGTACATCGTCAGCAGTGTGGACATGATGGCTTCGTGCCGGGCGTCCTTGGCCTTGTTGATCGATTGGAGCATCCCATCGATTTCGTCGGTCTGGAACAGCATGCTTGGCGTCTGGAATAGCGCATCCTGGATGCCTTCGCCGCTGGCGAAACGTTCGCCGAGACAATTGGCCATGCCGACCTCGTGGACGATGCGAGTATTGACCTTGCGGGGCCAATCCTTGCCGGCCGCCGAATGGGCCAAGCCCAGCAGGTAGATGTTGGTGCGGTTGTCGCCCGAGTCACGGACCTTCCGCCCAGCCAGGAACGCCAGCAGTGATAGCGCTCCCGCGAAGGCCATGACGGGGTTCGGGTATGGGGCCGTCATCAGGCAGTAATCCATCACCTCGCTGACAAACCCTGGCATCCGCAGCATCTCCGGCGGCATCGGCCCGGGGTCGGGAATCTCTGGCACCGCTGAAGAGGTGTCGGTGTTGTCGGCCACATCGGCTTGGCTCTGGTCGATGATGCCGGAGATGTCCACGCCTCGGGTGCTGTCCAGCAGAGAATCGCCGCCATAGCCAGAGAGCCGCAGAGAACTGGCGGCCTGTGCCCAATCGCCTCCGTGGTTCAGGAGCGTGTAGACCGAGAACGGTGAATAGGCCCGGTTGGGTTCAAACGGCGCGGCATTGGCACTGAAAACGTAAAAGATGTTGTCCTTGAGCGTAGCCGACCAGCCCGAGGTCTTGCCGGGCCGCCGCCAGTATTCATTCTCGCCAGACTTGGCCAGTGTCCAGCCGTGCTGTCGGAGCACCGCCCGCACATCGCCGCGCTTATTGAAATCGTCACCGGGCCTGTCGGCATTGTGCAACGCACAGGCGGACTGTGCGGCCGATGATGGACCTCTCTGGCCAACAACGCCGCTGTGCGGCGGGCAATCGACCACCGGCGGCACATATTCGTTCAGTTCCCAGGCTGTCCGCAGCAGAACGTCTCTCTCCGCCTCAGTCAGCACGGGCAGGTCGCACAGGTCGCCCTGGATCACCTCATAGCCGGGTGTGGGCGCGCAGAGGAACAGCCCGCCCTCGCCACGGGTCTCAATCAGCGTGACGATCTTGTCGCCAAGACGGCGCTGGGTCAGCTTCATGCTGCCGCAGACCTCACGCTCGCAACGGTAGATAGCGTGATATCCGCCGGACTGAGTGCGTTCGACAACCACACGTCTACGCAGGTCGGCGGGGACACACTCAGACCAGGCAGTAAACAACTCTCCCTGGGCGTCGAAATCGATAATCTCCAGATGGTTCGACGCTTTCCCGCAGAGAATGCAGATCGCGTCCGGCTCATTGGCGAACCAAGCGGACAACTCGGCCTCTGTGGGCAGCCTCTTGCGATATCGCTTCCATTGGCCCACCGCCGGGCGCTTCTCGGCCCGAATCGCCGGCAGTGCGCACAGACCGGCGGCACGGTAGTCCATCGCGGCTTCATGAAGGGTGTCCTGCTCCGTGATCAAAACGGAATCTCCTCATCGG
>JAAYDF010000095.1 GCA_012729395.1 Phycisphaerae bacterium | reverse complement strand
GGCCAGGATGCGGCTGGGAGCCCTGTGCCGCGGCAGCGGGCGGATCACCGAGGCGGAGGATATCTTCGGGCAACTGGCCCGCAACAGCGCCGACCCTGCCGCCGCCTCGTACGCCGGGCTCCACCTCATCGGAATGCACTACGAACGTCTGCGAAAACCGGTTTTTGAACGCACGGCCCGCGGCATCTATGACGCACGGCAAGTGGACCATGCCGGTTGGGCGGCCCTGCGGGAGAGGTGCCGGGCACTGGCGGAGGCCCCCTGGTGTCGGCCGAAGGAGCGCGTGCGGGCTGAACTCATCGCGGTCGAGAGCTACTGCTGGGAGGGCGACGCGCGGGGTGCCGCCCGGGCGGGCGACGACTTCTTCGCCAAGTACGACGGCTCCGAGTATATCGACCAACTGGCGAGCGCCCGCCTCTTCGTGGGTATCGAGGTCCGCAGCCTGAAGTGGCATGAGCAGAGCGCCGAGCACTTCCGGTGGATCATCCAACACGCGCCCGAGGTGCCGGTCAGAGCATACTACGAGCTATGGATCACGTTGAGCCGGCTGGGCGCTCCGGAAAGCGAGATCCAGGAGGTTGAGGATTTCCTGCTGGCCAACTACCCGGACTCCCCCTCCGCACGCGGCATTCAGATCATCAAAAGGCAGGAGGCACGCGGCCATGTCCTTAACGCGCGGTAAGTACGCTGTTATTGCTGTGATCGTGGTATGCCTGAGGGCCGGGCTGTCCCCGCCCTGGGCCTGGGGAACATGCCCGGAATGCGCGTGCACATACTGCTGGGAGCTCCAGGAGGGGCCCTGTATGGAGGCGGAGCTTTGTCAGCTTCGAGACGAAACGTGCTACGATTGGGTGATCGTGTGCAAGGAATCAACCAACCCGCCCTTAGTGACTGCCCAGGAATGGGCCGACTACGTCAATGTCGGCTACATGGTGAGCGATCTGGACCTCCGGAAAGACTCCTGGTGGGAAGCCGAGTGTGTGCCGGGGGCACAATGCTATCTCCAAGAGAGTGACTGGAATCTTATCGCCGATCCCTGGGTTCGCCTGCATCATTGGGAGTTCGTCGGCGATCCGCCCGACCTGACCGTTCCGGGCTCCTACACACTCAAGGCAGTCTTCACCAACGACCTGATCCCTGACCCCATCCGCTGCAATCCCTGCTGGTGCCCGGACGGGACGGAGGATTGCGACGAATGCCAAAGGTGCCCGAGCACGAAGGTGCTGAACCTGGACGACCCCGACGTCGAGCGATTATTCACCATCTGGGTGGTGGAGACCGAGATCATCTGGCCGAAGCAGCCCATCACTGTCGAGCAGGGTGGAGCCCTTTCGGAGAGCTTTCTCACGGACAACGGCTGTTATCGCCAATCGAATCAAGCCGTAGTCATCGGCGCGCTGGGCACTAACCAACCGCTTGCTCGCGTCGAGGGGAAAATCGATCCAAGCGTCTTAGACCCATGGTGGGACATACCATCCTATCTCGGTGATATCAGTCATCGGGACGACGAGAAACCGAAGGATCCTGGACACATCCCCCCGGCCGTGGCAGACCATGGTGGCATCTCCTTTCTTGGACGCTACAAGAAGGATCCGGTGTGTTCCGACAGTGTGGGTATCACCGTATACCAGGACCATCTCGCGAGGGATCTGGCGAACTTTTTCCCTGGAATGCGGTGCGGTCCGGCCAGCATTGGGGTCGAGCTTGCTGACGGGTCATCTGTTAGTGGAATCACATTATCTTGTGGGCCTGCTGCCAGACACGCTGCAGGCGGAACGTTTAATTATGACTTTGTACCTGCGTATACATACCTCGGCAGCATGACGTGGCAGCAATTCCTGTCTTTTCCCTTACAATACGGCGATATCATTGAGAACCGTGCCCTTGCTCCGAACGGAGGTTCCTTCAACCTGCATTGGCAAACAGCTAAGCACGGAGGCGATGGGGCTGGGGTTGTGACCTACGCTGGCGATGCTTTGGGATACAAGTTCTTCGAGGAGACGACTCTATCTCGCTACGCTCGCTACTGGGACGCGTACCACCCTTATGGTGATACCTTTGACGGCTACCCCAACAAGCAGTCCGACTTTCAGAGATGGCTAGCAGATCGGGCATGTGTACGAGTATATCGAAAGCCGTGACAGATTGGGGAAGGTTACGAATGGCTTATTAGCTGTGATGAGAGGGTACTATCGTGACAAGGATGGCCAGTCTGACTTGCGCAGTATTCGGAGGAATGGCATTATTGCCGTCTTTCGCTCAGGCAGAGCGGGGCAGAGGGTCTGAGGAGCGGTTTATCGCGACGGTGCGTCTGCCTGGAGTCGAGGTGGTGCGGGAGCTGCATCACTTCGATCCTTCAACCGGCGAGGTTGTCGTGCTGGACAGATCCGGCTCACGCGAGTTTCCCGACGTGCGGTTCATGGATCAGCAAGGCAGGCATCTCGCACTGCGCAGACGGGAGGCGGAAATGCCCCTTGCCGGGCGCATCGAGCTTGACGGCCAACGTCCGGGGCCGCATCGGGTGTTCGCAGAGCCGGAGGTCGACCGCATGGAGCCGGCGGCTCTGTCGCCGGATGGAAAAAGCATTGTATTCTTCCACGCCCCCAAGAATCTGTTGGTCATCGGCGACGATAAGGAGATACATAGAGTCGCGACGGATTGGGCTCTGGCCCGCCCATTCTCCTGGAGCCCGGATTCGAGCCAGGTTGCCTTCTACTATGCCCCTTCGTCGTGGGAGGACGATTTCAACATCCAGCAACACGGCGTCGCCGTATTGTCCCTGAATGGCAAGCTGCGGGAACTGGTCAAGCCCTCGGAGGCTACGGCAACGCCGACCAATTCCTGCGCCAAGGATGTACCTCCGGGTTGGGGACGCACCGGAGAGTACCTCTACTACACGGGAGGGTTGAAGCGAGACGATCCGGCCTGGCAATACGATTGCCCGACCTACTGTCATTCGCCGACCGCGACCTGGCGGGTCAACATCAAGACGGGCCAAGTCGAGCGGATCGGCATGGGGACTTTCGCGTGCGTGTCGCCGGACGAGGAATACGTTCTCATCTACCCCAGCCCCAAGCCGGCAGCGGACGGCAAATGGGTCATTGGTACCACCATGGTGCGACTGGCAACAAGAGAGCTCACCTATCTCTCTGATGAGATTGTCTTTCCCAGAATCTCCCCGAGCGGCAAGCTTGTTGCCTGCTTCTCGCCCGAGCAAGAAATCCGCCTCTTCACCACGTCGGATTGGCGGCAGCACGGCAAGGCTATCCCGCTGCCCGAAGGTGTTCCGCTGGAAAGCTGGACAACCAGTTTCCGCTGGGTTGTCATGGAGTGAGGATATGTCGCCCAGAGGTGGCGGGCGGTCGGCAAGAGGATGGAGGACACACGATGACCCTGCTCCTGACCCTACTTGCGATACAGATCCCCTTAGCCGCGTTGCCGGCAGCAGGTACAGAAGCACCGGAGGATTGCTTCGCGCAGCTCGATCCCAACAAAGGCCTTACCATATCAACCGCGATGAAGACCGATGTGAAGCTGACGGGGACGGCCAATGGCGGCGAGCTGGTGTTGATCAGCATCATGCAGACAGATCCCCTGTTCTTCAGGATAGAGACCCATCGCGGCGAGTCGGCGGAGACGGTGTTGGCGCGATTGGCCGTTGGCCTGACAGAGCACGCACCGTTCACCCCCGACCAGCGTTGGGTCACCTTCCGTGCCGAAGGCAACCTGATCAAGTCTTTCGTGGGCAATCCCGGAGAGTATGTTTTTGCCGGAACCGAGACCGGCCTGGGAGGTAGTGTCAAGTCCTGTGTAAATTGCCTCGGGGCATCCTGCCGGTCCAATTCGTTACGCCACTTTCGATTTCTTCTTTGAGGATGAAGAGGGTAGCGGCACCGTCGGGCACAGGTGTGCCG
>JAAYDF010000094.1 GCA_012729395.1 Phycisphaerae bacterium | reverse complement strand
CATAAAGGCCATGATGACTTGACGTCGTCCCCACCTTCCTCCGGCTTAACGCCGGCAGTCTCGCTAGAGTTCCCGGCTTGACCCGCTGGCAACTAGCGACAAGGGTTTCGCTCGTTAAGGGACTTAACCCGACACTTCACAGCACGAGCTGACGACAGCCATGCAGCACCTGTACACGTTTCACCCGAAGGCAGCCGGCTCGAGTTTCCTCGACGGCATCCGTGCATGTCAAACCCAGGTAAGGTTCTGCGCGTTGCTTCGAATTGATCCACATGCTCCACCGCTTGTGTGAGCCCCCGTCAATTCCTTTGAGTTTTAGCCTTGCGGCCGTACTCCCCAGGCGGCGCACTTAACGCTTTTGTTTCGGCTCGAAAATCGTCAGAGACTCTCGAACCTAGTGCGCATCGTTTACAGCGTAGACTACCGGGGTATCTAATCCCGTTTGCTCCCTACGCTTTCGCGTCTCAGCGTCAGGACAGGCCCAGTCACCCGCTTTCGCCACAGGCGTTCCCTTAGATATCTACGCATTTCACCGCTCCACCTAAGGTTCCAGTGACCCCTACCTGCCTCAAGAACGGCAGTATACCAAGCAATTCCCGGGTTGAAGCCGGGGCTTTCACAAAGTACTTACCGTTCCGCCTACACGCGCTTTAAGCCCAGTAATTCCGAACAACGCTCGGGGCCTCCGTCTTACCGCGGCTGCTGGCACGGAGTTAGCCGCCCCTTTCGTATGCGGGTCAACTCAGAGACGTATTAGGTCCCCTTGCTTCCTAGCATACCATTAGAGTTTACATCCCGAAAGACTTCGTCCTCCACGCGGCGTCGCTCCGTCAGGCTTTCGCCCATTGCGGAATATTCGTTGCTGCAGCCACCCGTAGGTGTCCGGGCAGTGTCTCAGTCCCGATGTGGCCGGTCGCGCTCTCACGCCGGCTACCCGTCATCGCCTTGGTGAGCCGTTACCTCACCAACTAGCTGATAGGACATGGGCCGATCTCATGCCGACAGGCCCCGAAAGGTCCCCATCGTTTGATCTGGAAGCCATGCGACCCCCAGATGTCATCAGGTATTAATGGCACTTTCGCTAAAGCCCCTTGCGGGGCGCCGCTATCCCTGTGCACAAGGTACGTTACCCATGCGTTACTCACCCGTTCGCCACTGAACGTCTCAAGTATTGCTACCAAAAACGTCCCGTACGACTTGCATGCCTTAGCCACGCCGCCAGCGTTCGTTCTGAGCCAGGATCAAACTCTTCACTTTATATCGATGCAACAGCCGGCTCGTGAAACAGCCCCGAAGAGCCACTCCCCGATCCGCCTGCACGCTTCGAAGGAAGTCCACACACCTGGCCGGCCAACCTGCCTGGCATTGCAGGCCGGCCGACTGGCTTGAGGTCGGAACGAGTTGTGTGTGGTCGCTCGCTCCGCCTCGCGTTCTCACGGCGGTCTTTCACACTGTTGACTTGTCAAAGAACATCGCCGGCCTGCGGCCGACTGCACTCCAGCCCCGGAAGCCCGTTTCAGGCCTCCTTAACCGGAGCCCCATAGTCTAATCGACCTGGAACCGTTGTCAACCCTCTTTTCCCACATTTTCCAGATCGCGTTGCAGATTTTTTTTCCGACCACCGATGACCCCGTTCCTCAAGGTGTCGGCCCACCGGTCTCCCCTGGGCCGCTCGCCGCGCAAAAGTAAGCCGGTCGAGTTTATCTTGCCACGGGCCGATCATCTGGCAGTTCAGTCAACCCGCCGGGTGTCCCCGTCCGGGCACCGCCAGCAGCCGCGCGACAAGGAAAAAACCAACCGGTTTCCCCAAAAGCACGGTCAATGGTCTGATAGCAATATACAAGCCTTTTGCACCCGAGTCAAGCCGGCTTCACCCAATCGCTGAACGTTCACAAACCGCGTCTACAAAACAAGTTAAGACAACTCGGAGCCAACTGCGCTAACCGAAATCCCAGTTTTCACCCGGACCGGTCGGCCACCCAAACACATTGCGGCAGGGAGAATCCCCCTTTCTCTGTTCACGAATGGTCCCGGTTCGAGTAGCTTACCCGCCTGCCACGGATGACCATCGGGCACCCGCGGCAGACGAGGGCAGACTATCGTCCATCCCCGATGCGTGGGAGCCAAGCCCGCTATGCCATCCGCCAACCCAGCGAACAACCCGCGTCGGCCTTCGGTTCTGCGGGCGAGGATTGTCCGCCTCGCGACGGCTCCAAGGCTCTCGCTCTGGTGCGGGTTCGCAGCCGTTCTCCTCATGATGCCCTCGCTCTGGGCGGGCTGGCTGGCTGACGACTACCTCCACAGGCTCATGCTCCTCGGGTCACACCACCTGACCGATCTGCCTGCCTCGCTCTTCGGCCTGTTCAACTTCATGGACGGCGACCCGGCTCGCACACACCGCTTGATGGATGCCGGGATCATACCCTGGTGGACACTGCCGGAAGCCCGTGTCGCGTTCTGGAGACCAGTTACTGGCTTCAGCCATTGGATAGATTACAGATGGTGGCCGAACTCCGCCTTGCTTATGCACGCCCACAGCCTGCTGTATCTGGGCCTGCTGGCTGCCGCGGTCACGATTCTCTATCGACGCATCATGGGCTGGGGACTCGCCGCCGGACTGGCCGCCCTGTTCTATGCCCTCGACGACGCTCGCGTCATACCGGCCGGCTTCCTGGCCAACCGCAACGCCCTGCTGGCCACTCTGTTCGGCACGCTCGCCCTGATCGCCCACGACTGGTGGCGACGCGCGGGTTGGCGACACGGATCGGCTGTCGGCCCGGCGCTTCTGCTCTTGAGCCTCTGGTCGGGCGAGATGGGAGCGGCCACAGTCGGTTACCTCGTGGCATACGCTCTGTGCATGGATCCCGCCCGCCCGCGGCAAGCCTGGGCCGCCCTGATACCCTACGCCATCATCCTGATCGGCTGGCGGATTCTGTGGTCGGGCTTGGGTTACGGCGTTTACGGTATCGGACTGTACATCGATCCCGCACACGAGCCGTTACGCTTCGCCGCCGCCCTTCTCGATCGAATACCGTTTCTGCTGATCGGGCAGTTTGCGTTTCCCCCTGCGGACCTATACGGCATGCTCTATGGCCCTGACAGGGCAATCTACGCGGGGGTGGCCATATTGCTGATCGTTGGAGCCGCCGCGATCATGCTGCCCGCCCTGCGTCGGGACCCTGCCGCCCGGTTTTGGGCTGTGGGTACGGCCCTCGCTCTGCTTCCCGCCGCGACCACCTGGCCCTCTGACAGGCTTCTGTCTCTGGTAGGTGTGGGGGGCTCGGCTATCGTAGGGCAATTCGTGGCCGCTGCGTGGACGGGAACGGGTATCTCAATCACCCGTACGTGGCAACGACGGATCACCCGCCTGCTGTGCGGCCTGTTCATCTTCATCCACGGCATCGCCGCCCCTCTGCATGCTCTGTCGCGCGCCCGCTGGCCCATGGGACCGGGCATCGAACAGATGTACGTCCAGACCCCGCTGGACGCCGGCGTCGCCCAACAAGACGTCATCATCGTGAACGCCCCGCTGGCGATTCTGACCGGCTACCTGCCCGTCCGGGCGGAGCTCGACGGCCAACCTATCCCCCGACGCACGCGATCGCTCGGCCCAAGCCTGGCCCACATGGATGTGCAACGCACCGACGAACACACACTGACCATCAGGCCCGACCAAGGCTTCCTGCGCTGGGTGCTGGATGATCTCTTCCGCAACCGCAACCATCCGCTCCGCGCAGGCGATCGCATCGAGTTGACCGGCATGACTGTCGAAATCACAGCCACCACGCCTGACGGTCGGCCGGCCGAGGCCGCGTTCAAGTTCGATACATCGCTCGAAGACCCGGGCCTTCGATGGATCCAATGGACGGGCAGCGGCTATGCCCCCTTCGTGCCGCCCGCCGTCGGTGAAACCGTCCGGCTGTCCAGCATGCCAAAAGGCCTGCTGTACTGATGAGGCAATCGCGATGGCCATGACCCCGCGCGAACGCTGGCTTGCTCTGCTGGCCGGCCGTGCCCCCGACCGTATTCCCACCGATTATTGGGCCACCCCCGAGTTCCACGAGCGTTTCAAGAAGGACCTCGCCTGCCCCAACGACGAAAGCCTGTGGCGACAACTGGATATCGATCGCCCACTTGTGCTGTTCCCCACGCCGCGGCCCAGCCCTCACCCGGACGATCCGGACGCCGACGTGTGGGGACTGCGGTTTCGAGCCATGGACTATGGAACGGGTGTGTACCAGGAGGTCGCGCATCATCCGCTCGCCCGTGCCGAGTCCGCCGCCGACGTGCACGCCTTCCGCTGGCCTCAACCGGAAGACTTCGACATCGCCCCCATTCTGCACGCCACCGAAGCCAACCGGAGCTATCGGCCGGTGGTCGCCTGCTGCTACGAACCCTTTCTGCTCTACGCTCAGATGCGCGGGCTCGAGCAGGCATTCATGGATCTTGTGCTCAACCCGGATATCGCCGACGCCGCCCTCGGCCACCTGTTCGACATCCACTATGAGGTCCACCGGCAGGTGTTCACGGCCTGCCCCGGCCAGATCGATATCACCTATGTGGCCGAGGATCTCGGCAGCCAGACCGGCCCGCTAATCAGCCAGGAGGCATATCGCCGCTTCCTCCTGCCCAACCAGCGAAAGATGGCCGACCTGGCCCGGGCCCACGGCATCCACGTCTTCTACCACACCGACGGGGCCGCCCGCATGTTCATCCCCGACCTGCTCGACGTCGTCGGAATCGACGTGCTCAACCCCATCCAGTGGCGTTGCCCGGGCATGGACCGCGAGTCCCTGGTCCGCGACTTCGGCCGGCGAGTGGCTTTTCACGGAGCCATGGACAACCAATACACGCTGCCTTTCGGAACGGTCGACGAAGTGGCCGCCGAAGTGCGCGAGAACCTCGCCATCTTCGCCAACGCCCGCTGGATCTGCGCCCCCTGCCACAACATCCAGGCCGTCTCGCCAACCGCCAACATCGTCGCCATGTACGACACCATCAAGGAGGCCGCCTCATGACCGCCACGCTGATCGTCTCGATGCTTGCGCTGGTCGCTGCCGACACTGCCGCTCCCAGCTCTGATGAAGACCTGCAAACCGTGCTCGATCGCGAGATGCGGCGCAGCCACCCGGACTTCGTGGTCTACCGCCCCAAGAGCATCGACGGCTCCACCTTCGACACCGGCAACGAACACTTCCTCGTATTCGACGGACCCGACGGCTCCCTGATGACCGTCTGGACCCAGAGCAGCTTCGAAGGTGCCGGCGACCACCGCATCATGTTCGCCCGCTCCCAGGACGAGGGCCGTACCTGGAGCGAGCCCTTACGCATCGTCGGCCCAGAACGCAAAGATGAAGGTCTACAGGCAAGCTGGGCCTTTCCCATGCTGTCGCGCGCCGGCCGCATCTACGTCGTCTACAACCAGTATCAGGGCATCGCCGACTACCATCACCAGATCACCGGCACCATGGATTGCATCTACAGCGACGACCTCGGAAAAACCTGGTCCAAGCCGGGCACCATCCCCATGCCCCGCAGCCCTTACGACCACCCGGACGCCCAAAAGCCATCGAACTGGATTGTCTGGCAAATGCCCATCCGCGATCTGCAGGGCCGCTGGTTCACCGGCTTCACCCGCTGGGTCAGCCCTGCCGTCCGCACTAAGCCACACGTCAACTCATGGACGGCGGCCGAGTCCGTCGTCGAGTTCATGCGGTTCGAGAATCTGGATGAGCATCCCGAGCCGGCCGAGATCCGTGTGTCTTACTCCGCCTCAGGCCCGCAGGCGCTGCGCATACCCCACTACACTCAACCCATGCTCAGCATCGCCCAGGAGCCCAGCTTGGTGCGTCTGCCTGACAACCGGCTGTTCTGCACCATGCGATCTATGACCGGCTACGTCTGGTACTCTCTCTCCCCCGACGACGGCGAGACCTGGACCGCGCCGCGGCCGCTGCTCCGACACGATCATGGGCTACCCATTCTCCAGCCGCTTTCTTGTTGCCCGATCTACGCGTACGACCGCGGGCGGTACATCCTGCTGCACCACAACAACGACGGGCGGTTCGAGGGCAGTACGCCCGAGGAGACCAACCGCAATCGCCGGCCGGCCTGCATCGCCCTCGGCGAATTCCGACCCGACGCCGAGCAGCCCATCTGGTTCAGCGCGTCCAAAGTACTCATGGACAACGACGGCAGCCAGATCGGCCCACTCAAACGAATCGACATCGGCGTCTACACCAGCGCGACCCGCCGACAGGGACAATTCGTGTTGTGGTATCCGGAGCGGAAGTTCTTCCTGCTTGGCAAGGTGATCCCACCAGAGTTCCTCGCCGACCTGCCGGTCCCCCATCCATAGAACCCGATCGCCCGGGTTCGTGTGTGCCACCGCCACAAATTCGGGCCGTCACTCCAACGTGGGACCGGGCCCGGATCTGGCACCGGCCTGCCCGCCGCGGCGGGCGTCTCGCCGGTGTCCGGCCACCCTCTCGGTGTGGCACCGGCATCCCGCCGGTGTGCGGCCGCTACGGCGGCTACCCCGCCACTTTCTGCTCGCCGGCAGTGACCAGCGTATAGTCGTCGTGGTCGAAGCGTGCGGTGACCGGGGCCCCCTGGTTGTCGGCCAAACAAGCCAGGTTGGCCTCGGCGACCTGAGCGGCGGCCTCCAGAATCGCCACGCAGGTCACCGCGGACTCGGCGTCCGGGTATGTGCCGGCCAGCGCGGTCCGGTCGGCCAGATCGAGCGAAACACGCGTCGCCGCCTCCAGACCCGCAATCAGCGAATCCTTGCCATAGCCAACCAGCACCCGGTCGCCCGGCTGGTCCGCCCGCGGAACCTCCGCTTGGAAGTGAGGATTATGCGTCCGCGTCCCTGCCCCGCTGATCGCCGAGCGCATCCCCCGATCCTGCTGATCCACGAACACCCGGCCGCGCGTACCCACAATCTCCAGTTCCTGGTTGACCGCCCCCTCGAAGTCCGCCGGGTTGACCCACCCGTTGACATAGCTGACATGCAGCCCGCTGTGATACTGAACGCTCACCTGCATCGCGTCGAACGTGTCGATACCTTGCGGATGGTCCTCATCCCGCCAATTAGCCAGCAATCGCTTCTGTCCCACCGCGTGCAGCGACACCGGCCGAAGGCCAAGGTAATGCGCGAACAGATCCGTCCAATGCACACCGACGTAACTGAACGGATTGCTGTGTGCCGCCCACTTGAACACCCGCGTGGAGACATCCAACGGCTCTTCGAGCACCGCCCGGGCATACAGCAGCTCACCCAAACGAGGCACCACGTCGACGAACGCACTGCGCAGAAAAGAGTCGTACCGTTTGTGCATATCCACGGCCACAACCACGCCCGCCTCGCGGCTACGCTCGACGATGGCCCGGGCCTCCGCGAGGCTCAGAGCCAACGGCTTCTCCGCCACCACGTGCACCCCGCGGTCCACCGCTTCGAGAATCGGGGCCGTGTGCAGATGATCGGGCGTAGCCACGAAGAGCACGTCCGGCCGGTGCTCATCCAGAACCTCGATCCAGGGAGCGTCGCCGTGACAAGCCGCCGGACGGGACCCCGGCACCCATTGCCGATAAGTCGCAGCGAGAGCCGCCGCGCTACCCGCCGTCCGCGTGCCCACCGCAACCACCTCGAAGGTCACATCCGCCAGATCGCCCGCATGCAGATCAAGGCCCGGGATGCCCAAATACGGCACAACGCCACATCGTTCTACATCCGCCAGCGCGCGCAGCACCACATCCCGCCCGAACATCCCCCCGCCCACCAACGCCAACTTGATGACCCGTTTCGCCATATCCGGTCTCCTCAGCATCGCGGCCCCGGTGCAATCGGCTGCGACGACCGCTCTCAATCGCGCCTGACTGCCGCCAACACGGGCTCAATCTTCATGCTATGGCCATTTCCCGAAACCGCATAGAGCCGACGCGCGATTGACAAAACAGTGCACTCCAACAACCAAGCGCAGACACGGTTTTGGCCGATCACAGGCATCAGCTTAACCTTGACATAACCTGCCCGGGAGGATAACCTTGATTAAGGAAATGGTGCCTGACCAAACCCTATCCAAGTCTCCCCCCCCCGACAAGGCGTTAATGCGCCAAGGGCGGTCGGTCCACCGACGGCAGTG
>JAAYDF010000093.1 GCA_012729395.1 Phycisphaerae bacterium | reverse complement strand
GTCAATATCTTCGACCTCGTCAGCGTGCGGAACAGCCTGAATCAAGGCGTGTCCGAGGCCAACTTCCGGGCCGACGTCAACGCGGACGGGTCGATCAACATCTTCGACCTTGTCGCGGTCCGCAACAATCTGAACCAGAACGTTGCTGAGTGCCCGTGAGCGCTATCGCTTGCAGGTTATTCTTCTGATCGCGTCTTCCTACGTCATTTGTGGGCTGGGCTCTGCTGCGGTTTGATCACCCCGCTTGGCTACGGAGTCCGGCGAGGAGGGCGTCGAGGTCATCGAGCGGTTGATTCATCTCATAGCGGAGGATGTCGCCCACGACGACGAGATCCTGGCTGAGCAGTGCTTCGCGGAGGTCGGCGAGCTGGGTTTTCAGTGAGTCGAGCACTTCCGCCAGACCGCGGTCGCCGACGGCCAGGTCGTCGAGTCCGCAGCCAAGGGCCTCGGCGCACACGGCGATGGATTCGTGGACCTTCCCCCATGCCTCGAAGAAACGCTGCAGATGCTGCATAGCGGGCTGAAGCTGGCCCTCGGCGAGGAGATCGGCGGCCCGGTCGCGGCTGGCGCGGACGTCGGCAGCCAGAGCGGCGGCTTGCTCGAGCGCGCCGTGCAGCAGGGCGGCCAACGGCTGGGTTTGTAGGTCGATCCGCTGGTAACTGGTCAGCGGCGACGCCAGGACGGTCTCAAGGCGGTCCGGCTCCACGAGCTGACCGTCGCAGCACAGCCCGACGACCAGCCGCCGCGGATCGCCCGAGTCGCGTGAGATCCGGCCGGCCAGGTCGCCCACCGTTTGCAGATCGTCCGTAGCCCCCAGGTAAGGCTGCTCATCCACAAAGATGTCCATGCGGTGTGCTCCTCCACGGCCCGATGCGGTCGGCCGTGCGGAGTGCATCGGCGGGTTGGCGATGCGGACTGGAAGAAAAGGGACGCGGGACGGGCCCAGGCGGCCAAATCGCGGATACCAGGGCAGGCGGACGGGGCAAGACGCGGGTCGGTCGCCAGAGGTATGTGTTTGGCGTCCCGGGGATGGGGACAGACACGTCTGTGCCTTGAAGCCCTTCTGGCGGAGCGGACAGGCTGTGGTGGTCGGTGCCTGACGATCTATCGCTGTCCAGCGGCCGCCAGGGGCGGCGGCCGCTACTCCACGGTGACACTCTTGGCGAGGTTGCGCGGTTTGTCCACGTTGCATCCGCGTAGCACCGCGGCGTGGTAGGCCAGCAGTTGCAGCGGCACTACAGTCAGCAGGGGCTGCAGCGGCTCGGGTATATCGGGCACCCAGAAGACGTGCTCGGCGATGCGGTTGATCTCCTGGTCGCCCTCGGTGGCGACGGCGATGATCTTGCCGCCGCGGCTGCGGACCTCCTCGATGTTGCCGAGGACCTTGTCGTATTGACGGCCGCGAGTCGCGATGAAGACGACGGGCATGCCTTCGCTGATCAGGGCGATGGGGCCGTGTTTCATCTCGGCGGCGGGCATGCCCTCGGCATGGATGTAGCTGATTTCCTTGAGCTTGAGGGCCCCCTCGAGCGCGACGGGGTAGTTGTACCCGCGGCCGAGGAACAGCCAGTTCTCGCGATCGATGACCGTCTCGACGGCGGTACGGATTTCGTGTGACTGTTGGACGACCTGGTCGACGAGTTCGGGGACGCGGCTCAGGGCGGTGATGAGCTGGTGGGCCTCGTCCTGCGAGAGGAACCGCCGTCGCCCGAGCTGAATGGCCATCATAGCCAGCACGGCAAGCTGCGAGGTGAAGGCCTTGGTGCTCGCGACGCCGATCTCCGGTCCGCAGTGCAGATAGACGCCGGCGTCCGCCTC
Source organism: Phycisphaerae bacterium (assembly GCA_012729395.1). Taxonomy (GTDB): domain Bacteria; phylum Planctomycetota; class Phycisphaerae; order UBA1845; family PWPN01; genus JAAYDF01. Next base: position 2,803 of record JAAYDF010000093.1, on the reverse strand, counting down.
ACGGGCGATGGTGCTGCCGACCGCGTTGACCACGCCGAGGACGAGGGCTCCCTTCATCTTGGCCTCGCGGAGGGCGGCGAGGGTGTCGGCGGTCTCGCCGGATTGGCTGATGGCGATGATGACCGCGCCGTTGTCGATGAGCGGGTTGCGGTAGCGGAACTCGCTGGCGTACTCGGTTTCGGCGGGCAGCTTGGCGATGTCCTCGAAGAGGTACTCGCCGACAAGCCCGGCATGCCAGGCGGTTCCCTGTGCGGTGAAGATGATCCGCTGGGCACGGGCGAGGTCGCGGGCGTGGCCGGCGATGCCGCCGAGCACGATGGCACCTTCGCGGGTGTTAAGCCGGCCGCGCAGCGTGTTGGCCAGGGACTGCGGCTGCTCGAAGATCTCCTTGGCCATGAAGTGCTCGTGCCCGCTGAGCTCGATCTCTTCGAGCGAGAACTCGATCTCGTGCACGTCCTTGGTGACGGGGACGGCATCGAGGGTGGTGGTGTGGAAGCGGTCGCGGGTCAGCACGGCCATTTCGCCGTCGGCCAGATAGACGACCTGAGCGGTGTGCTGCACAATGGCTGAGGCGTCGGAGGCGAGAACGTACTCTCCGTCGCCGACGCCGATGATCAGCGGGCTGCCCTTACGGGCGGCAACGATGCAATCGGGCTCATCGGCGCAGACTACGGCGATGCCATAGGTGCCCTGGACCTCGTGCAGGGCGTTGCGGACGGCCTGTTCGAGGTTGCCCTGGTAGCAGTGCCCGATGAGGTGGGCGAGAACCTCGGTATCGGTCTCGGTCGAGCAGGTGACGCCCTGGCGTTCAAGAAAAGTGGCTAGGGCCCGGTAGTTCTCGATGATACCGTTGTGGACGAGGGCTATTCGGCCGGCCAGGGCAGCGTGCGGGTGAGCGTTGTTCTCGCTGGGGCCACCGTGCGTGGCCCAACGGGTATGGGCGATGCCGACGGTGGCCTCCTGAGGCGTCTGCGCGAGGCGGGCCTCAAGGTTGGTGATGCGTCCGACGGCCCGGGTGATCTCGACCCGGCCCGATCGGACCACCGCCACACCGGCCGAGTCGTATCCGCGGTACTCCAGCCGCTTGAGTCCCTCAACCAGAATCGGCTTGGCCTGTTTATGCCCGATGTAGCCCACGATGCCGCACATGTTGTCTCCCCGCCCGGTTGGGCGATGGCGGATTGGGTGCCTGCGGACGATACATGCAGGGTTATCGGCCCCCGACCGCCTGGACCGAGCGAACCCACGCATGGCCCGCAATCTGATTATCGACCGCCGCAAGGCTCGATTTCAGCTTCATCTTGCCTTCCTTGCCGCCGTCCTTTCGGGAGGGCGGGGCATCGGCTATCGTTTGATGACGCGAGCGTCGCATCCCACAGGGTGCACCAGCCGGGTTGGGTCCGAATGATGATGCGGGAGGTGATCAGGTGGGGGCAGGTCCCATCAAACTGACGTACGTGATCACCGACCTGGAGGTCGGCGGGGTCCCTCTCCACCTCTATCGCCTGGCGACGCGGCTGCCTCGGGATCAATTCAGGATCAGGGTGATCTCGCTGGCCGGCGAGGGGCCGATAGGGCGGCGGCTGGTTGAGGCGGGCGTGCCGGTCTTCGCCTGTGGGGCTCGTTCGGCGACGGACGTGCTGGCCCTGGCTACCCTGCACCGTCTGTTGCGGCAGGACCGCCCGGACATCCTGCATGCCATGCTATTCCACGCCAACACCGCCGCCCGACTCATTGGCCCCCTGGCGGGCGTGCCTGCGGCGAGAATCCTCTGCGAGATCCAGACGGCGGAGTGCGAGCGGCTGTGGCATCTGGCGGTGGACAACCTCACCTGTCGGCTCTGCCGATTCGAGATCGGCAACTCGCCATCCGTTGTCGAGCATCTCCGGCGGCGGGCCCACATTCCGCGTACGCGGCTACGCTGCGTATGGGGGGCGGTGGATGTGGATGCGTTTTCCCACGCCCAACCGCTCACTCGTGCCGAGCTCGACTTGCCACTCGATGAGCCGGTAGTGCTGTGGACCGGCAGACTAGATCCCATCAAGGGCTTCGAGGAGATGCTAGGAGCCTTTGCCCAGTTAATCAGGGTACGCCCGGCCAACTTGCTGCTCGCCGGCGAAGGGCCTTACCGGCCGGCGGTGGAAGGCTTGATTGCCAGACATGGGTTGACCGGGAGGGTCCGGCTTCTTGGAGCACGTCACGATATCTCGCGACTCCTGCGTGGTGCGGATGCTTTTCTCTTCTGCTCGCGGACCGAGGGATTGCCTAATTCCGTGCTCGAGGCGATGGCAGCGCGACTGCCCATCGTGGCTACCTCGGCGCCGGGTTGTCGGGATCTCATTCAACATGGCGTGAGTGGCTTGCTGGCCCCGGTCGGCGCGGTCGATGGCTTGGCGACGAATCTGCTGGCTGTGTTGACGAATCGAGACTTGGCTTGTCATCTGGGCGAGGCGGCTCATCGCTGGGTGCGAGAGTTTGCGGACCTGCGGACTTGGATAGGAACATGGATTGATTTGTATATCCGATGCTGCCGCATTGGCCGATAATGAAGTGGTGGAGTGGTGTACTCGCACGATGAGCACCCGCCGACCGAGGGCAAGTCGCGCGAGTAAACCAACCTCGCGGCCTGCCGCGTTCGTGCCGACCAGGGACACCGCAGTCAGAAGGGGGCTCTTGCCCGAATGGTACTGCCGTGCGGAAGTTGCGTTCCGCGGGGCGGTTACGTTTTTCCGATTTCTTGGCGCAGCTCTTGTCGGGGCTTTTTCATGAGCGGATAGCGGTGACGCCGTCGCTTGATCACGCG
>JAAYDF010000092.1 GCA_012729395.1 Phycisphaerae bacterium | reverse complement strand
CGGGGGTACGGATTCCTCTGGTCTCGACTGCCGCTCTCTTCCTGCTGGGCAACACCGCGGGAATGGTCGGGGCGATGAAAGCCCTCGCGGGGCAGCGAATGGCCCGGTGGGAGCCGGTGCGATGAACGCATGGTGCTGGGTTTGCCGTGGGAGGGCAGGTCACCTGTGTTGACGATCGTGGGGATCATTATATTCGGCGTCATCCCGGCACTGCTGGTGCTCGAGGTGCTGCGCTGCGTCTACCTGGAGTACCGCGGTGATCGGATGCCGATCCTGCTTTACCATCGGCTGGTGTGTAAGGCGGACGCGGACCGCGGGCTGGTACGTGATGATGAGATGGTGTGGGCGTCGTATGACACGCGGTTTGCCGAGCAGATGGAGTATCTCAAACAGGCCGGCTGGACGACGCTGGACTTCGATGACTTCTTGAAGATCCGTGCGGGCGAGATGCCCCGGCCGGCCAAGCCGGTGTTCATCACTTTCGACGACGGGTATGTCAGCAACTACACCATGGGTCTGCCGGTGTTCAAGCGGCTCAGGCTCAAGGCGACGATATATGTATCGCCGGAGCCGAACGAGTATACCCGCAAGCAGGTCGAGGGCGTGGATGGTTTCATGACGCCCCAGCAGCTCCGCGAGATGACCGAGGCGGGGATCTCGATCCAGTCGCACACGTTGACGCATTGCGTGCTGGCGGAGTTGAGCGATGCCGAGGCGATGCATGAGTTGGAGGAATCGCGTCGCCGGCTGGCGGAGATCACCGGTGGTCAGGTTGTGCATCTGGCCATCCCGCGGGCGGGCTACAGTCGGCGGGTCAAGCGGCTGGTCCGTCAGGCCGGCTATTTGACCGCCTGCTGCAACAACAAGGGCAGCGCCAACGGTCTGTCCGATCCGCTGGCTTTACCACGCATCGTCATCGAGCGGGACATGACCGTGGCGGAGTTTGCCCGCAGTCTGGAGCCGCGGGATGCCCTGGTGCTGCGGATCGTCGGCAATATCAAGCGGATCCCGGAACGGCTGGGCGGGTCGGGCTTTGCCAGATGGGTGCGGCGGAAGCTGTACTTCGGCCCACTGGGCGGGCTCTTTCGGACCCGGACGCTCAAGAAGCTGATCGCCTTGGCGGCGGTGTGCTACATGGCAGGCGCGGTTGTGTTCTTCTGGTATCTTCTGACTACGTAGTGCGTCTGTCACGGCTTGCGAGAGAAGCGCCGCCGGCGAGTGAGTTCAAAAAGACCTAGACCATGCATCCCGCACTGCTGATCTCGATCGTCCTGCTTGCCGCGCTGGCGTCGGCTCTCTTGTTGAGCCGATGCTTCGGTGCGCGCAACCGCGTGTGCTGCCTCATGTATCACCGGCTGCTCCCGGCCGCATTGTATGAGAAACTGCAAGGCACGGAGCGGCTTTTCACCGTGCCCGCCGAGGAGTTCGAGACCCAGGTGTGCGAGCTGGTGCGGCAGGGATACCGGTTTGTGACGCCGGAGCAGATCATCGATTTCGCGGAAGGGCGAGAGACGCTTCCGGATAAGTCCGTGCTGATCACGTTCGATGACGGATGCGTGAGCGTTTACCAGTTGGCTTTGCCGATTCTCGAAAGGCACGGTGCGTGTGGGACGATCTTCATGACCACCGATTCGCACAGTGCGATCTTTCCCGAGTCGGATACCACTCAGCGGCGAATGACCGAAGAGGAGATGCGGGATGCGGTGAGCCGCGGACTGAGCGTTGGATCGCACTCGGTGTCACATCGTCCGTTGCGGGGGCTGGCCGACGAGGAGATTCGCCACGAGTTGGCCGAATCCAAACGAGTCCTTGAGACGATCACCGGCCGAGAGGTCTGTGCCTTTGCCGTGCCGGGCAACTGGTATGATGCTCGCGTGCTTCGGATCGCGCGGGAGGTTGGGTACCGTGGTCTCTGGTGGTCGAACCCCGGCTGGGTTCGGCCTGCGGGGACGGCTTTGGGACTGCCGAGAATACACATTGAAGGGCACTACAACCTGCGGCAGTTTCGGCACGCCCTATCGAGGATCGGTGTGTTTCAGCGGGCCCTTCTCTCCTGGATCAAATGGTTGCCCGGCAGGATACTCGGGCCGCGTTTCTGGTCGCCCATACGTCGGGTGATTCTGAGCGTTGTTCCGGGGGGATACATCTCGCTCGGGCGGCTTACCGTGGCAGGCCTTCTGCTGGTCGGCCTGATTGTGTTTCTGATTATCCTGGCTTTCGCCCAGCGATGATCCGACGAGGTGTTCATGGCCCATTCATCGCGTCGTCCAGAGGTTCTCATATTCGAAGGCGAAGCGAAAGCGGTTCTCCCGGCCGCGGAGTCGTTTGCACGACAAGGCTTTCGCGTGGTCGTCGGATCAAGCCAGCGGTATTGCTTCGGCTTCCACTCGCGTTTCTGTCGGGAGCGGATCGTGATGCCGGACCAGAGGCATGCTCCGGATAAGTGTGTCGGCTTTCTCCTGGACCTCGTCCGGCGCCGGCGGTTCGAGATGATCTTGCCGCTCGGCGACGAGGCGACCGAGCTGGTATGCCGGCATCGCGACGAGTTCATGAAGTACACCAAACTGGTCCTGGTTCCTCACGACACCTTCATTATTGGCCGCGACAAAGTCCGCACGATGCAGGCGGCCGAGGCGTGCGGCGTGCCCATACCGAGGACTTTCGATCCCGAGCAGACCGGTCTCGATGAGATCGCCAGCGCGGTGCAGTACCCGGTCTTGGTGAAGCCGGCCTTTTCCAACGGAGCACGCGGAATCCACTATGCTCATTCCCGTCAGGAAATGACGAGCTTATACCATCAGGTGGCGGCGGAATTCGGCAGAACATTCATTCAGGAGTTCATTCCGCACACCGGCTTGCAGTACAAGACCGAGCTGCTGCTGGATTACGACGGGCGAGTGTTGGCTGCTTTCGCGTACGAGAAGATCAGATTCTACCCGCCCAGCGCCGGCTCCAGCACGCTCAACCGCAGTATTTACTACCCGGAGATGGTAGAGCACTCGATTCGATTGGCCCGCGGCATCGGGTGGTTCGGAATGTGCGACTTCGACTGGATACACGACACGCGGGACAAACGCCCCAAGCTGATGGAGATCAACCCCCGGGTGACGGACACAATCCGGATTGCCGACTACTGCGGGGTCGACTTCTTCAAGATGCTCTACCAGATGGCGTGCGGAGAGAAGGTGGAGCCCGTGCTCACGTATCGAACCGGCCTGTACGTGCGGTTTCTCCCGGGAGAACTGATGTGGTTTCTCACCGCGGGCCCCAAGCGATGGCATACGAAGCCGAGCTTCCTGAAATTCTTTGGCCGCGACGTCAAGTACCTCGTGACGTCTCTGTCCGACCCGGGCCCGATACTCGCCTACTTTGCGGGCTGTATGCGCACGTTGCTTGATCCTCGCGAAAGGGCCTATCGCCTGCGCTTGGGCAAGGCCAAGCCCGAACACACGGACATGGTGGCGGCCCATGCTTAACATCCTTTCCGTCGACGTCGAAGACTACCACGATCAGCTCGCCTTGGACTTCCAGGACCGGATTGTCCCGCCGGATGAGGAAGCGGTGCGGTGCACCGATCGCCTCCTGGAGCTTTTCGGCGAGTTGGGCGTCCACGGCACTTTCTTCATCCTGGGCGAGATCGCGGAGTACTTCCCCGACCTTGTGCGGCGTATTGCCGGGCAGGGGCATCACCTCGGCGTACACGGTTACTATCATCACCTCGTCTTTCGCCAGACAGCCGACGAGTTCCGTCACTCGATCGAAGCCGCCCGCAAGCGGATCGAGGATGCGACCGGCGTCGCCGCCGATGCCTACCGCGCGACCGCCTTCTCGATCAACGAGTCCACGCCCTGGGCGCTGGGCATCCTGGCCGATCTCGGCTTTCGGTATGACTCGTCGGTTTATCCGTTCAAAGGCCGCCGCTACGGCGATCCGACGGCACCACGGGCGCCGTACAAGCGACACCTGCCGGACGGCCGCTGGCTCTGGGAAGTGCCCATGAGCACGGTCATCAAGTGGGGACGCCGCTGGCCGGTCTGCGGCGGTGGTTACCTGCGACTGATGCCGCGGTGGATCACCGATCGCGCCGTCACCAGCCTCAACGCTGAAGGCATCGGGGCGGTCATTTACCTGCACCCCTACGAAACCGAGCTGGCCCCGCAAATCAGCCCGCTGTCGGGCCTCAGTTGGCGGCAGAGAGCCCACTTCCATTTCTTTAACTTTCACCAGCAGGTGGGCCGAGCGCACACCCTGAGCAAGCTTCGCTACCTGCTTGGCAAATACCGTTTCGGTACCATCCGCGACGCCATCTCGGAAGCCGAAGCCGGGTTGTCTGACACCCGCGAGTAGAGCGACACATAAAAAGGGTGTCAGGATGATTTTTGCGGGGGATCTGTTGGCCCATAGGGTCGGCAGATCCCCCGGAAAAATCATCCTGACACCCGAATGGTACTGCCGTGCGGAAGTTGCGTTCCGCGGGGCGGTTACGTTTTTCCGATTTCTTGGCGCAGCTCTTGTCGGGGCTTTTTCATGAGCGGATAGCGGTGACGCCGTCGCTTGATCACGCG
>JAAYDF010000091.1 GCA_012729395.1 Phycisphaerae bacterium | reverse complement strand
TGGGACCGCCGGGCGGAAGCCGGACAGCGAGGGGAAGTGGCCCGGGCCGTGGAGTACCTGGCGCGGTATGCCAATCGCGTGGCCATGAGCAACAGCCGCCTCGTGGCGATTCAAGGCGAGGAGGTGCCGTTTCGCTACCGAGACCATCGCGCGGGGGCGTGTGGCGCACCACGTCGCTACCCGGCGTGGAGTTCCTCGAGCGGTTCCTCTGGCACGTGCTTCCCAAGGGCTTGCGGAGGACCCGCCGGTTCGGTTGGTGGGGCAATGCCGTGCGGACCGAAAAGCTGACGCTGCTGCGCAGACTGCTCGGCGTCCGGCCCGCCGAGCCTGCCGAACCGGCGGACGCGGCGCCGCCGGCATCGCCCGCGGACATGCCGGAGGAAACTGTCCCTCCCTGGCTTTTTGCTGGTCCCTCCATGCTAACCAATCTTCAGCCAGCGCAATTCGGCGGCCAGACCACCGGCTTCGCGCTCACGGGCCGAGAGCCCGTGGCGTCCGCTTGATGCTTAAGCTGCTCAGGCGAAAAGGCGTCCCGCAATACACGCTCATTCCGTAACTGGCAGATTTACAGCCACTTGCATCGCGTGACGCGTTGCGGCCACGTCACGCGACACGAGACTCTTGGCCAGTTCGAGACTTTTCGGGCCTCACGGGCGGCCACCGCGTCACGCGATTTGGGTCTGGCCGGCGACGCCGACTCTCGCTAATCCTGCGATACGTGCACGAAACGAGCAAGGCCCGCCAGTGGTTGCTGACGGGCCCTGTTTCGATCGAGACGGGTTGCGGAACCCGATCAAATGGAGGCGGCGGGAATGTGAAGGAGTTGTCGTAAGTGAGACTATGACAGAACTTACGACAACGGCATCATTCCTTATCTGACACTCTATCTGACACGCTTTGGAGACTTCTGACACGCTCCTCGGCTGCGTCACATCGAGGTTCACTTCATCCGGCGTCTCACCGGTTTAGTGGAGGCATAACGCCTCGAACCCGCAGTCTGGGACGACGTACCCACGGCCTGCCTCCATCCAAACAGACACCACTACATTGAGGGAGATCAATTGGAAGTTGACTTCACGTGGAGTTGGCTCGCATAACGCCCGATGATATCATTAATTGATATCACGAGGCCGGGGTTCTCCTTGATGGCGACCGCACGATGGGCAAGCACGATAAGACGCTGGAGGCGGTTTTCCACGAACCGACCAAGAGCAATATTCCCTGGAGAGACGTTGAATCACTCCTGGCTAGCCTCGGCGCTGACATATCAGAGGGAAATGGGTCTCGTGTACGGGTGCATCTGAACGGTGTTCGGGCCGTATTCCATCGGCCGCACCCGCAGAACGAAGCGGGAAAGTGCATGGTGGAGTCTGTTCGGCGCTTTCTGATAAACGCTGGGGTATCGCCATGATCAAGGACTACAAGGGCTATTCAGCCAAGGTATACGTTGATGAAGAGCAGGGAATCCTGCATGGTGAGGTGCTTGGCATCGCCGATGTAGTTACATTTCAAGGAAAAGACGTGGAAGAGCTTGTAAAGGCTTTTCACGATTCTGTGGACGATTACCTCGCCTACTGCAAAGAACGAGGTGAGGAAGCCGAGAAACCGTACTCTGGTCGATTCGTGCTCAGAATGTCGCCAACGCTGCACCGGAAAGTAGCAATGGAGGCAAAGAAGAATGATGTGAGCATGAACGATTGGATAATCGCTGCAATTGAGGACTTCTACGAGGAAGTGGCTGCCGGGGCAGAAGCGGCCCGAAGGCTCAAATGCAAGACCCCGGAAATGCTTGCTTGAAATGATCGCTGCGGACGAGCTTCGCCGTGTCATCATGTCTACCTATTCGGCGGCTTGGTCAGGTTCCGGTTCTTGGCTGTCCCATTCCCTGACAGAGGCTATTCGAGAGCGATTTTCCAAAGGTCCAGCTTCAACCAAGGACTTTATGTCAAGGTTGGGGGAGTTGCTGTCTGAAACTTCTGCTGCCGCCCGAATTCTTTGCCGCGTGTAGGCTCGTTTTCATTGAACACACATGATGGGGGGCTGGATGGGGCGCGCAAGAAGGAAGGACCGGCGGTGAACCGGTCCTTGCGAGATGGATGG
>JAAYDF010000090.1 GCA_012729395.1 Phycisphaerae bacterium | reverse complement strand
GCTATCCCGCGCCGATCGTCGATCATGCCCAGGCCCGCAAGGAAGCCCTGGCCGCGTTCGCGACCCTGCGAAGCCGGACCGATTGAGCGACAGTCGCTCGTCACTCAAGCCGAGCGGTTTGCGGGTGGCCCCCCGGCGTTTCCCCCTCTGCGGCCTGTGATGAATTCCGTGTGATACGAAGCACGTGTTTGGGGAGGATGGATAGGGGAGTCTTGCTGGCCCGGCGCACAGGGCTGTCGGGTTTGAAGCGATGAGTACTGTGCCGTTCCGTTTGCAGAGGGGCCGTCCGGGACAAGAATCGCATGAAGCGCAAGACAGTGCTTGTTGTTGAAGACGACGCCATTGTCCGAAGCGACATCTGCGAAAGACTGCGTGATCGAGCGCTTGATACGCTTGAGGCTGCAAACGAGACGGAAGCGCTGAGGATGATTCGGTCTGCGGCGAAACAGGTCGATGTGGCCCTCATCGATGTCTGCCTTCCCCTCCGAGCGTCGCGCCGAGCGGTCGATCGTTCTTACGGGCGCCGGTCTGGGCTTCGAGTTGCACGAATCATCAGAGACAGATACCCGAATACTCGTCTTATCGGGATGTCACAGTTCGCCGATGAAGAAGTTCGCAGCTGGTGTGCGGAATACGGGTCTGGATTCTTGCCGAAGTCCTGGTTGTTCCGGGGGGCCGCAGCTGACTTCGTTGACGCGGTCGAGCACTGTGCTCGCAAGAGGTATCGTAAGCGCAAGCCAAGGACGTTCGTGGTCCATGGACAGGACAATCCAGCGTTTCTTTCCTTGCTGACCTTCATATAGCGGAACCTCGGATGGCCGGCGCCGCGCATTCTGCGCAAATTGCCCTCCCATGGGCGCACAATAATCGAGAAATTCGAGGATGTCGCTGAGACTGTCGACGTAGTCTTCGTACTCCTCACACCTGATGACAACATTGCTTCGCCACGCGCCCCGAACGAGAGCAAGCGTAGAGCACGTCAGAACGTGATTTTCGAGCTCGGGTACTTCTACGCGAAGCTCCAGAGGAGCGGCGGGCGGGTGATTCTTCTGTACCGGGGTCATATCGAATTGCCATCCGGTATCTCGCCGGCACAGTAAATGTGGACATATCCAAGGGAGTCGAGGCTTCGGGCGAGGCGCTCCGCCGTGAACTTGCCCAGTGGTTAGATTAGTCGGGCTGGCGTCATGATGAGACCTGAGCAGTCGATCCGCGTGAGCAAGGGACTGGTGGAAAGAAGAAGGTTCATCTGGAAAACCGGGCTGGGCTGATTGAGTAGAAGGCACGGTTCCCCTGACCTGTCTTGGATGCGCAAAAGGGGGATGCGTTGAAGGTGCTGCGGCGTGGCTCCGTGTGTGAGGGGTTTCCTTTGCCTTACCTTCACGGGCCGCCGATCACCGTGACCACCGGCGGCTGGATCGTCCTGGCCTGACGCTGAAATTCTTCGAGGCGGATCCGGGCGAATTCGTAGAATTGCCGGGCCAGGGGCAGCTCGATCTTCACCGGGATGTCGTATTCATGCGCCCGGGCGAGGGATTCTCGGGCTTTATTGAGCTCCTCCTTGAGAAACCGCAGCCGGGCTTCCCGCTCGGTTGTGTCGACGGACAAGTCCGCCAGCTCGTCGTTCAGCACGCCAATCTGCTCCCCGCCGGCCTGAGCTCTCACCTGGTCGAGCTGATGCTGCAACTCCGCTTCGGCCATGGCGAGGTTAGCCTTGCCAGCGATCACCTCGTTGGTCGGCGCGATCCCCGCCTTGGACTTCGCTTCCAGGCGTTCCAACTCATCCCGCAAAGCCACCAGCTTGGCCTTATGGGCCTTGATCATCGGATGTTCGTCCGAAACGGTCGCCTGGACCCTTGCCGTGGCTTCGGCGATCCGCTGCTGGAGCGCCTCGCGACGGGCCTGCATGCCGGCCAGCTCCATCTCGAGCTTCCGCGTCTCGGCGCTGAGCTGACGGCTGCGCTCCATCGCGCTCTCGGGGGTGAGGCTCTCGTCGCCCGCTTCACTTTCGCGCTCGCGGCGCTGGAGATAGAGTTCCTCGATCCTGCGCCGCGCCCGATTCACCTCTTCCTCGGCCACGGCCACCCGCGCTTTTAACTGCTCCTCCTCGGTGTGATGGGCTTCCAGAAGCACCTTGCGAAGCCGTTCGCAGACGGAAGTCAGAAGCTTCTCGGATGCTGCGATCATATCATCGCCATCGGCGATCACCTGCAGCAGACCGAAGACCGTGTGAGGCGATACCTCTCCGGGAAGGGCCGCGCCCGGGGTTCTCATCATGTCTCCCGGGGGAGCGGACTCACCAGCGGCAGAGCCCGAGATCGGCGAAAAGCCAACCTGAAACCTGTCTCGAAAGGCCGCGAAGTCCTGGTCCCCGAAGACCTCCCGAGCCGCCTGGTTGACCACGCCCGTGGTGTTGAGCAGCGCTTCCAGGGTGCTGGCCCCCATCGGCAGGACAAGCGGATCGCAACTGACCTTGATGAGGCAACTCCGGGTGGGCTGGCCCGCCGACCGGGTGGGATGGGCAGCCATGATGAACAGCATGCAGACTGCGACGATCGGTATGTTCAGCGATTTCATAGCCGGTCTCCTTGTGTGTTGATCTCGGCAAGCCGGTCGCGGGCGACTTTGGCCGAGGGTGTCTCGGGGAAAAGCCTGATGGCCTGGCGATACGCGCGGAGGGCCGACTCCCGCAGGCCCAGCTCGCGGTCCATCCGATCCGCCTGGTATACGATGGTGAATGCGGCCCGCTCCATCTGGGCCCGAACCTCTTCGCCACTCTCCAACCTGGCGACCGCCCGCTCCATTCGAGCCAGGCGTTCCCGCTGCTCCTGAATCGCGGTCATGCTCCGAATCCGAGCGGCCAGATCATTCGCCTCCTTCTGGAGTTGGGCGAGCTGCGAACGCAGTTGGGCCACCTCCTCAGGCGAAGGCGAGGCGGCGGGCGGTGGCGGAAGCGCGACGGTTCGGTCGTCAAGGCGGTGCCGAAGCGTGGCGCTATGCACGGCCAGTCCGACGCCGATCACCACCACGGCGGCGGCCGTGGCCCGCACCGCGGTTTGCGTCCGATGGCGTCGCCGGGCGAGCCGGCGCACGCGGTCAGCCAGATCGACTCGACTCGCCGAAGGAGGACCGGCGGCCCAGTCGGCCTGCCGCAACAGCGTTTCTACAGGATCACGGTTCATTCGCTCATTCCTGCATCAGATCGGACAGCTTGTTCTTTAGCTTCGCTCGTGCCCGGTGGAGCCTCACCACGACCGTGTTGGCTGACACGCCCAGCAAATCGCTCACCGTCCCGATGGGCATCTGCTCCAGGTAGTGCAGCACGACGACCTCACGGTGTCGGACCGGCAGCGCCGCCACTGCCCGCCGGACGCGGCCGAGCGTCTCCCCGTTCATCATCCGGCTGTCCGCTGCGGGACTGCACACCCGGCCGGTTTCCGCCGGTTCCCGATGGAGGACGCGGCCCCAGCGACGGCGAAGGCTTCGGCACTCGTTGATCGTGATCCGGGTCAGCCAAGTCGTCACGCTCGAGCGGCCCTGAAAGCGTGGCAGTGCCTTCCACGCTGCCAGAAAGACCTCCTGCACCACATCGTCCACGTCCCCCGACCAGCCCAGCAGCCGATAGGCCAGGCGACTCACCCGGTCCTGGTGGGCGGCCACCAGCGCATCGAAGGCCGCCTGATCACCTCGGGCGAGCCGCGCCACAAGACCATCATCCTCGCGCTCGGTGGGGAGCGGATCCCCGTCCAGTGCCAGGGCTGGGCCGTTTACCATGTCCACCATATTAGACTACAGAGGGCCGGCAAGCTTACAGGATTCTGCGGTACTGATAGAGAATCTGATTCAGCGAGGAGCGGCGGCGTGGCCCCGTGTGTGTTTTGAGGGCACAGATTGGCTTCGGGCCGCGGAATTCTTGCACGGCGGTCCGGGGTCGTGCGAGGAAGAGCCGCGTTCGGGTCGGCGTCTCCTTCCTAGTCAAGGATCTGCGTATCCATTGGCGGGAGGGGGCCCGGTGGTTCTGGGATTGCTTCCGCATCTTCAACCCGATTTCACAGGGCCAGCGGTTCGATCCGCAAGGGCACTACGTGCGGCAGTGGGTTCCCGAGCTGGCGGATGTTCCTGCTGTCAGAATCCACCATCCGGTCAGCCAACCATCTGTAGGCCGAAGTGCAGCCGCCGCCGGCGGGCAGGATCGCTATCCCGCGCCGATCGTCGATCATGCCCAGGCCCGCAAGGAAGCCCTGGCCGCGTTCGCGACCCTGCGAAGCCGGACCGATTGAGCGACAGTCGCTCGTCACTCAAGCCGAGCGG
>JAAYDF010000089.1 GCA_012729395.1 Phycisphaerae bacterium | reverse complement strand
TACGCCGCCGCACTGACACTCAGGTCACCAGAATACGACAATCTCCACGTCACTCCATTTTATCGTTATATAATCTTCATTTCAAGTCCCTATACCGGACCTTTTTTGAAGATCTCGGCAGATCGAAGGGGGCGGATAAGCAGACCGGGCCAGGTCGGACGGACCGGCAGGCAGGATTTCGGCGTCACTGAAAGTCCTCGAGCCGGCCGACGCAAATCCGAGCCGGGGACGCGAGTCCCCGGGTCTTCAACGCCCAGGGAGAGCACCCAGTCCGCCAAACCCATCATCGCGGGGGCAAATTGCAGATTCTGGATTTCAAATTGCGGATTCTGGATTTCAAATCTCAGATCGCAGATTGCAGATTGCAGATTGCAGATCGCAGATCGCAGCGTTCTGGCCCTTCGAGCAAAAGATAGGGTCTAGCTGAAACCCGGGGACCCGCGTCCTCGGCTCCAACCCGCGTCCTCGGCCCCAACCCGCGTCCTCGGCTCTAACCCGCATCCCCGGCTCCAACTCGCGTCCTCGGCTCCAACCCGCATCGCCAGCTCCAACCCGCATCCCCGGCCCCAACCCGCATCCCCGGCCCCAACCCGCGTCCCCGGCTCCAACCCGTAGTCCCGGCGCGACTTGCGCCCCAGGCTGTTGAGCCGTGCTCACCGCCCCGTGAGAAACCGGCGACTGTCGTCCCCGGCTCGTGACCCCCGACCCCCGATTACGCGGTGGTGAGGCGACGTTGGAGCGAAGCGAGTTCGTCGCTGAGGGCGTGGGGCAGGTGGTCGCCGAACTGGGCAAAGAACTTGGCGATATCTTCCACCTCGGCAAGCCAGGCCTGGCGGTCCACTCGCAGCAGTTCGCGGAGCACATCGAGCGAGAGATCCAGCCCGGTGAGATCGACATCTTCCGGTCGGGGCAGATAACCGATGGGCGAGGCGACCCCCTCGAGCTCGTTCCGGCAACGGGCGAGGATCCACTCGAGCACGCGCAGGTTGTCGCCGTACCCCGGCCAGAGGAACTCGCCGTCGTCGTCGGTACGGAACCAGTTGACGTGGAAAATCTTGGGGGGGTTGTTCATCCGCTGGCCCATCTGGCACCAGTAGCGGAAGTAGTCGCCCATGTTGTAGCCACAGAACGGGAGCATGGCCATGGGGTCGCGGCGGACCTCGCCGATTTTGCCGTACTGGGCGGCGGTGCGTTCGGATGCCATGGTGGCGCCGACGAACACGCCGTGCTGCCAACTGTACGCTTGGTAGACGAGCGGGGCGAGGCGGGCCCGCCGACCGCCGAAGATGATCGCCGAGATGGGCACTCCGTGATGGTGATCCATACGGAACGTCCGTGAGGGGCACTGCTCGAGGGGGGCGGTGAACCGAGCGTTGGGATGGGCGCCGAGAACGGGTTTGCCGTCCTTGTCGAGCATTCCAGGCGTCCAGGGGTTGCCGCGCCAATCGGTGCCCTGCGGTGGCGGCTCACCGTCACCATGCTCCCACCAGACCGTCTTGCCGGGCCGGAGGAGGACATTGGTGAAGATGGTGTTTCGGCGAACGGTAGCCATGACGTTGGGGTTGGTTTTGGAGTTCGTACCCGGTGCGACTCCGAAGAAGCCGGCCTCGGGGTTGACCGCCCAGAGTCCGCCGTCGGTATCGATTCGCATCCAGGCGATGTCGTCGCCGACGGTCCAGATGCGGTAGCCCTTTCGGGTAAGGCCCTCCGGGGGCACGAGCATGGCGAGATTGGTCTTGCCGCAGGCGCTAGGGAAGGCGGCGGCGACGTACTCGATTCTGCCGTTGGGCTCCTCGATGCCAAGGATGAGCATGTGCTCGGCAAGCCAGCCCTCGCGGCGGGCGAGGTGACTGCCAAGTCGCAGAGCCATGCACTTCTTGCTGAGCAGCACATTGCCGCCGTAGCCCGAACCGACGCTCCAGACGGTGTTGTCCTCGGGGAAGTGGAGAATGAGGCGGCGTTTGTCATCGAGATCGGCCCTGCTGTGGAGGCAGCGGGTGAACTCGCCGTCCGTACCGAGCTTGCGAAGCACTTCCTCGCCACAGCGAACCATGATGAGCATGTTGAGCACGACGTAGATGCTGTCGGTGAGCTCGACGCCGATCTTGGAGAAGACCGACCCGACGGGTCCCAACGAGAACGGGATCACGTACATCGTGCGCCCGCGCATGGAGCCCTTGAAGATCTCGCTGGCTTTTGCGTAGCCCTCCTCGGGGCTCATCCAGTTATTGGTCGGACCCGCGTCGGCCTTGGTGGGCGTGCAGATATAAGTCAGGTGCTCGGTGCGGGCCACATCATTAACCGCGGTGCGGTGGTAGTAGCAGCCGGGCAGCTTCTGCGGGTTGAGCTGAATCATCTCGCCCGTTTCGCACGCCTCCGCGCGAAGGACGTCGCGTTGCGCGTCGCTGCCGTCGATCCAGACGATCTTGTCTGGCTGGCACAAGGTGGCGCAATCGTCGATCCACTTCTTCAGCTCCACATGGTCGGTCATGATCGGACTCCTAGCACAAGCCGGCCGGTGAAGGGCCGGCACAAAACACGCAACTCTTGCTGGACACTATGAAACCCGGCGTTCACGAGAGCGAGCGCAGAGCTAACATGGCACCGCTGGACCGTCTCCTGTCGCGGCGTCGCATTAACCTAGCAGAAGCCGGCGAGGTTGCCAAGTGGCCGGGAAGACGGCTCGGTCGGCCCGGAGCACGGCCCAACCGGCGAGCAGTGCGAGGAGCAGGTGGGCAGTGTCGGCAGGCCGCTCGCACCATGCAGCCCAGGTCTGCGTCACCACGGCAGCGACCCAAGGCACTCCTACGATCCAAAACCATGCCGGACGCCGATGGTAGGCTCGCAGACCTAGGACGGTAACCACAGCCAGGGCGGCGTACTGTAATCCTGACGCGGTGTAGTCGGCCAGGAGAGCTTCCCACGGCCGGTGAAACACAGCCACCATCGGGGCCCACACGCTCCCGAAAATGGTGTCAGGATGATTTTTCTCGGCATACCCCTGCATCGATATGCCCATAAAAATCATCCTGACACCTTTTTCGGCCACCACGAGTGTCCGGCAGGCAACCAGCGCGGCCATGACCAGCAAGAAGCCGCGCACCACAATCCGCGGCCGGGGAAGCAGGCCCCCTCTGCGCGCAAGCACACACAACGCGACGGCCGCCCCGATCCCACAGCAAGCCCATCCCACGAGCAACTCTCGCACATCGGCGACATGGGAAATGGTCAGAAACTGAAGAGCTTCGATGGCGAACACCACCCACATCGCGCGGGTCAGACCGTACCAGACCGAGAAAAGGGTGTCAGGATGATTTTTTGGAGCATGCCCGGGCAGTAGCGTACCCGGAAAAATCATCCTGACACTATTTTCTTGGGC
>JAAYDF010000088.1 GCA_012729395.1 Phycisphaerae bacterium | reverse complement strand
GGTCTCATGGCCTGCACTCCCATGCGATAGGCGGGTAGCAATCGACTCTATCTGACCGCAGTCCGAGCCGTTCGTCAAGAGATGCGGCGGGAGTGCATATCCGTGGGTCCGTGACAACCTGGTTCGCTCCGGAGCGGTTGTTCGGGAAAGGGGGAACCGCTTCCTGACGGGCGCGGCTCTGCTGGGTGCCGGCGACTGGTCGTGCCCGAGCAGTTCTGCCCGTCCAACCCCGTTCCTGCTTCACGCCCCAGCCTTACGATCTTTGCCATCTGGATCACTGCCGCCCCATCAGCCGAAGGATCCGGCTGGTTATTCCAGTGTGCCGTTATTGCTTGACAGGCAATATGCCGAAAGTAGGATAACGGCATGGCGCGCAAGCTTGGAAAGCTCGAAGCAGCCGCACTGGCATACGTCCAGATGCGAAATCTTCGCACCGTGAAGTCGGGCGAACTGGCCGACGCTCTGCGCATCACGGCCAAGCAGGAGCGTGAACTGTTCAGCCGCATGGCCCGCACGGGCATGATCGCCAAGGTGCGCAACGGCCTCTATCTGTTCCCGGCCAAGCTGCCCCTCGGGGGTGTCTGGACGCCCGACGAGGCCACGGCGATCAACGCGCTGATGGCCGACAAGCAGGCCCGCTACCAGATCACCGGCCCGAATGCCTTCAATCGCTACGGATACGACGAGCAGATTCCCGCCCGGGTCTGCATCTATAACGACGCCATCTCCGGCGACCGTTCGGTGGGACATGCGGAACTGACGCTGATCAAGCTCAGCCCGGACCGACTCGGGGAAACCGAGCAGTTCGAGACACCCTCAGGTGAAGCGCTGGTCTATTCCTCGCGCGTCCGCACGTTGGTCGATGCGGTCCATGACTGGTCCCGGTTCGACAGCCTGCCCCGAGCCTACGACTGGATTCGACGCGATATCGAGTCGGCTCGCATCAGCCCGGCCGATCTGTCCAAAACCACCATCCGCTTCGGCAACCTGGGAACCATTCGCCGCATCGGTACCTTGCTGGAGCAGATGGGCACAGAGGAATTTGTCCTCAGGCGATTGCAGCGGACACTGACACCCTCGACGGCCAAGATTCCGCTCGTGCCCGGCAGGCCCCCGCGCGGAGTACTCCTGAAACGCTGGGGGGTGGTTCTCAATGGCTGAATCGACCGGCCCGACGCTCCATGAAGACGTGCCCCTGTTTTGTGAGGCGGTCAACTTCACGGCCTCGAAAACGGGCTTCAACCCGCGACTGATCGAGAAGGATTACTTCGGTACCGTTCTACTGGCCTATCTTGCCGAATGCGGCATCGGTCGACTCGTGTTCAAAGGCGGCACCTGCCTGGCCAAAGTCCACGCCGGGTTCTACCGGCTCAGCGAAGACCTGGACTTTACCATCCCATTACCAGTCGAAGCCAGCCGGAAACAGTGCAGCCAAGCGGTCGCGCCGGCCAAGAAGGCGGTCTCCAGTGTCGCCGGTTTTGTCGCGGCAATGAAGTGCACTGAGCCACTCACCGGTGCGAACAACTCAACGCAGTACATTGGCGTGATTACCTATGAATCACGGACGACCGGGCAGCGGGAGCCCATTCAGGTTGAGATCAGTGTCCGCGAACCGCTCCTGCTGCCGACCGTCACCGGCCAGGCCCGAACGCTGCTGCTCGATCCCATCGGCGGCAACACGATGATCCCTGCCGTCGCCGTGGGCTGTATCGACGTGATCGAAGCGATGGCCGAGAAGTTCCGAGCGGCCCTGTCCCGCCAGGACGTGGCCATCCGGGATTTCTACGACATCGACTATGCGGCAAAGCATCTTGGCCTGGATATGATCAGCGATCGGATGATCGACCTCGTTCGCCAGAAACTCGCTGTGCCAGGCAACCTACCCGTCGATGTCGGGGAGCAGAGGCTGGCCGACCTGAAACGCCAGTTGGACGCCCGGCTGAAAACGGTCCTGCGAGAGCGTGATTTCCGGTCGTTCGATCTGGACCAGGCGATCCGATTGGCCGCCGCCATGGCCGAGAGCGTTCGTCGCTGACGCCCTCGGCCCACATTATGCCAGCGAACTCGCCCGCCGCGGCGATCGTGCCACGCCCTACGAGCAGCTCTGAGCGCCAAGCCGCCACGGTTCAAGATGATTGACATGCCTCCCGCGGCGCAGCGTCACTTGCGGCTGGCGGCGACGAATAGCGTCAGGGCCAGGGTCTGCAGGAGCAGGGCCATCAGCATGCGGAGCATGTGGGTGCCGAGCAAATCATCGATCGCGAAGAACCATCCGAAGGCGGCCCAGAGCAGTGCCGCGAGGGCGAGGATCTGCACGATCACGCCGGCCAGTCGGGCCAGCGAGAAGTCGTGCGTCTGGGCACGCCGGTCCGCGGTCTTGAGAAACGCGAGGATCTCGTGAAGCACAACCGCGACCTCGCGCTGATCCGCCGTCGCGTGAGCCTGTCGCGCGGCCTGGGGCTTGCCTTCGCCGTCGGCTGAATGGGCCAGAATGATCTCGACCGCCTCAACGGGCGAACGGGCGATGAAGTCCACGGCCGGATCCTTGGCGTCGGCGGGCTTCGGCTCGGAGTCGGTGTGCAGCAGGATCGTTCGGCAGCCGGCCGCCCGCCCCGCCTGGACGTCACGCAGGGCGTCCCCGACCGACCACGAGGCAGGCAAATCAATGCGACGTTCGAGAGAGGCTTTGACCAGCATGCCGGGCTTGGGTTTGCGCAGGTCGCTGTCCTGGCGATATTGCTCGACCACCGCCTCGTCGCCGGGCAGATAGGGGCAGTAGTAGATCGCGTCGAGCCGGGCACCCTCAGCGGCCAGCAGGGCACACAATCGGTCGTGGATCCGCTCCAGGGTGGGTTCGTCGAACAGGCCGCGGGCAACACCCGATTGGTTGCTGACGACGATGTTCTCGTAGCCCGCCGCGGAAGCTCGCCGAAGGGCCTCCGCCGCACCGGGCAGAAGCGCAACCTGATCGGGATCCGACAGGTAACCCGGGTCGGCCATCAGCGTGTTGTCACGATCCCAAAACACCGCTGCCTTAGGCATGGCCCACACTATGAGCCAAAGCGGACCCGAACGCAAGAGAAAATGGTGTCAGGATGATTTTTTCGGGGGCAAGGCAGCGATGCGAAAGGGCGTTCTGACCCCCGCAAAAATCATCCTGACACGAATGGTACTGCCGTGCGGCGAGGGGTCATGACGCGCGGAGTTTAACCGCTCGCGCAGGCCGCACTGCTGGTGTTGAGCCTCGCGTTCGCGTATGATTTCGGCTTAGGCC
>JAAYDF010000087.1 GCA_012729395.1 Phycisphaerae bacterium | reverse complement strand
GACGTACCACGCCAGCATCAAGGAATCTCTCGGCCTGGACAATGTTAATCAGCTCATCCGACGCGCCGTTCACTATGTCCTCGAAGGCCAGTAGCTTGGGTGCGACTCAGGCTTCGCCTGAGGCGATGTTCAGGCGAGGTCCGATTCCACGTTGCCACTGCGGGCAATACCCTCGTGCGTTGCAAGCGGAGCGCGTGCTCCGCCAGGATAACAGCGACATGCATGAGGAGATCATTCATGAGTTTTCCCCGCCCGGACATGGCTACAGACGATGTGGTGATTCGCCGCCCCCGAATGAAGGACATGACGGCCATAGGCCGTCTGTCCGGATGCGGAATTTGGACGCGAGCGGCGACCAATCTGGAGACGGAGCGAGAATTCATCGAGAGGGCCTTCTACGCAGCCCAATCCGCCAACGGAGACGGGCGCTTCTGGGTCGCGGACGTGGACGGAACGGTCGTGGCCACGATCGGTTCGGATATCGCCGAGGACCGCATCGCCACTGTCGCGTGGCTGCGGGTGGACCCGATCTGGCGCGAGCCCTGGCTTCTGCTGCTGCTTCTCTACACGGCACTTCAGGACTGTCATAAGAATGGAGCGGTGAAGGTCCGCCTTGAGGCCCAGATTCTTCTGCTGGCCAACGCAACCATGTTGTTCGATTCAGGGCACCTCGTGGATAAACATTACTGCCGCGACGATGAACACCGCCTTGATGTATACCCGAGCCTGTACGCCGCATGGGAGCCGGTGGACCGCTGGGACGCCTTGACGGAGTTGCTGACCGGATCGCTTTGTGATGATCAGGCCGATGCATAATGATTCGGCGTGTGGGGTGGGCACGTTGCTGCGCCAATCGTCATCCAGTAGAATCCGCATTCATGACCGAACGTGAGGTTGACAACGTCAAGCCGGCCCAGGGATCGCCGGGAGATTACGCCCGGCGCATCACCCGCTCGGTATTGATGCACGTCGAAGGGCTGGCACAGGAGGCCGGGGCGTCGGCCGTATTCATCTACGCCGATGCGCTCGCTGACAAGGCAAGCGTTCTTCCTGAAGAGCTTACCGGGAAGGCCGTGTACGTATCGCGCACCGGCCAGACGCAGGCAGACATCGAGCAGGCGGGGCACCGCTGTCTCCGCGTTCCAAATGTGCCTCTGACGCGAATCGGTCAGATCAAGGTCGCGATCTTCCTCGCGCTGTCGCGCGATATCGTTCGCCCGGGCGATGTCATCGTGTTTTTGGCCGGCATCGCCGAGAGCGCCACGCTCGACACCATCATGATCACCCAGGTCGGGCGGGAGTTCGAGATGTACTCCGCGGCGGAACGCGGTGATGAATTGCCGACAGGGGTTCGCGCAGACGTCTTGGAGCGGGTGCTTGACCTGGCTGCCGAACTGGGAAACGAGGGTCGGGAAGGCAAACCCGTTGGAGCCCTGTTCGTCGTGGGCGACGCTGAGAACGTCATCGGCATGTCCCGGCAACTTATCCTCAATCCGTTTCGCGGTTATGAAGAGAACGAGCGGAATCTGCTCGATCCTGCGCTTGAAGAAACCATCAAGGAACTCTCGACCATCGACGGAGCCTTCATCATCCGCGGCGACGGGATCGTCGAGACCTGCGGGGCCTATTTGAAGACAGCGACCCAGGATGAATTTGAGCTTCCCAGAGGCCTGGGCGCACGCCACCACGCCGCGGCGGCCATTGCATCCCTTACCGACGCCATTGCAATCACGGTCAGCGAATCGACCGGGACCGTCACGATCTTCCGCCAGGGCAAACCTATTACCGAGATCGAGAAACCCCGCAGCACGGCACGGCAGCGTTCGCGGTTCCTGTCGGGGGATTCAGGTAGTGCCTGATCGTGCCCGCCCCCTCCCGCCCGTGCAACCAGCATTACCGTAAGGACGATTCATGCAATGCTTCTCGCCGGCGTCACCACGAGACGGCTTGGCCCGATCGGCAAACTGGCCCGCGCGGCATTTCTGACGGTTTGCTCATGACCTGATGTGCCATCCGAGCACCCCTCGACATCCGGAAGCCGCCAAGTTCTCGATTTTGTGCTCCTGTTGCGCCGAGAGCGATTGGGCCACCATCATGATCTCCGTGTCTCGGCCAACGCATCCTCCACCGCCATCCACTTGCCGTCCTGGAACACCTCGACCGCCAGCCAAAGTTCTCTCGGAACCGGTTCGAATGACGCGAACCACTCACCAGGATTCGCGCCGCGCTTCTTGCCAGCCTTCGCCATGTTTCGGTAGGTCGCCGGGCTGATGCCGCTGAGGGTCCGAAACTCCCGCCACGAGACCGGGGCCGTCGAACCCTCCACGCCGAAACGCACCAGCCCCTTGCCGTAGACCGCTGTCTCGGCCATGGACAGCGAGCGGAGTTTGCCGCCGGTTTGGAGGATCTTGCTGGCGGTCTTCTCCCACCACTGATTCGCCGAAAACCAGACTGCCGGCCGCTCGCCGGGGTCGATCCGACAGGCCGTGGGCTTGAGAACCCCGTCCTCGATGATGGCGACGAACTTCTCTCCGGTCGTGTAGTGCCATAAGGCCATGTCTGAACTTATTTTGTCTCCTTTGGATTCCTGCGATTGGCAACGAAGGTACGGGGCGGTAGCATACCTCGACTACCTAACAAACGACAACCTTATCTTGCATTTCACCAGCCTTGGAGGTTATCCTCATGCCCCGTTTGGCGGGCTGTCGGCTTGCCCGCTGGTGTTTGGTGCCTGAGGTCCGCTATGCCACTGCCTTCGGATGAAGAACTGAGCGCCTACCCCATCGAAATGGTCGACCGCATCGACCAGGAAGTTCTCCATTGGCTTGAAATATCGACAGAGGACTGGTCGGCCGTCGACACCGATAGTCTCTCGAAGTCCCGCGCTGTGGCCCTGCGGCTGCTGGTATGGAGCGGCCTGCTGGAGCTTCGCCTCCAATTGCTTGTTTGGGCAGGTGGTACGTCGCAGTGCGCCCGAGCAGCCGCCGTGGTATCCGGGCGATTTGAGAGCGTTCTGCCGGAGGCCGTGAGCCGCGTGCTGCCCGGCTTTGACAAGCACGTCCGCGTGCAGCCCCAGACGACGTTTGGATATCGGCTGACGCTGGACGGAGTCCAGGCTCGCGCCGACGCCGCGGACGCCAATGGCGTCAACCGCATCATGGTGCTGGCTGCGTCGAAGCGCGTCCTGTCCGGCCGGGCGAGTGTTCGCGTGCTGGATGTGAATGCGACGGTCGGGCCCCTGGCGGCTGCCGCTGCGGCGAGGGCCGAGGCCAGGGTGGGCGACATCCACGTCGTCGTGAACATGCCGCCGGCGCAGCACGCGGAGCCGGCATCGCCAACGAGCAATCAGGAAGCAACCTCGGATGATGACCGATCGCAGGACGATTCCGCCCCCGACGGTCCGGTGCAGCGATGCGGCAACTGGGATAAGGACCGCGTCGCGGAGGGCATCACCCGCCACATCGAGCAGAACTGGGACCGGTACATCGCGCTGGGCCGGGACTGCCTGGTCGGCAAGAAGGGCGCGAAGAAGGCCCTCGCCAAGGCCTTCGGCCCCACGGCCATCGCAGAGCGACTCAACAAGGCCGAGAAGATCACCGATCCGGCCTTGACCTGCGGCCCGACGCACATCAGCGGCAACGCAGTGTACCAGGACCGGATCAAGCCCCTCCGTGACGGCGAGATTCCCGAGGGATGGCCGGACGATGAACCCCCGGTGCCCACCATGGCCGACGATATCCGCGAGATGATCGAGGGCGCAGGGCCATGAGCGTCGCTCCCGCACCCAGCCGCCCGGCGAGCAAGCCCAAGGAGATGACGCCCGAGGAATTCCTCGCGGCTATTCCCGCTCTGCTGGACGGCACGTTCTGCTCGGCCAGGTGGATGTTCGATTCCTTCGACGTCATTCGCAGGGGCCGCGAGCGGGTATTCAGGTTCGTTCCCGGCCGCTATCCGCCCGGCGGTGCCGATACCCGAATGGTCCGCTGCCCAGCCTGCGGGCGGCTATCGCCGCGAGGCATGGCGACCGACGAGCCCTGCCTGGATTGCCAGGACGGCCAGTTCGTGGCGAAGGTGGAACGGTACGAGTCCGACCCCGTAATGGCCGAGATGAAGGAGGAACTGTCCAAGCGGTGGTGGCGGAGCCGCCCCCTGTCGGAGGAGGCTGCCATCGACCTGGGGGCATTGCTGCAGAGTCGATCCGCCTTCTCGCTGGCGAGCGAGGTGAGGGATTTCGCGAGCGACCAGAAGGCCGAGGAGCGGGCCTTCGCTGGCAACGAGCCCGTGACCAGCGATGAGCGCCCGATGGGCAAGGGCTACTTGTCGCGTGAAGCAGCACTCCGGCGTCTGACATGGCTGTTCAACCCGAAAGAAGGCTCCACCCGCGCTCGTGGCTGCCGGATATACCTGCTCAGCGAGAGCACCCAAACCCTGCAGGCGGAGATCGACTACTACCACCGGAAAGTCAAGGCTCTGGGTGGCCAGATTGCCGGCCGGAAACTCGAAGAACTGGTTATGCCCAGCGCCTGTCGTATCGACAACCCCCACAAGCCCGACCGGCCGCTGCGGCGTCGGAAAGTCCGCCGCAAGCGCCGCACATCGCGCCGTACATAGCTCATACATGGGCCGCACATAAGCATTCTTGGCCCAAATCCCCTGAAAACCCGCTCGTACATAGCCGTACACCTGTAGCCAGCCCCCTTATTACGGGGGCGCACTGGTAGCGCCCGCCGCCTGCCCCGCCCAGTTGCGGGGCGGAGCTCAGACCCCTCTCGTTGCCGTGTGCGCTGCACACGGCTGATCCCTTTGACCCGGAGAAATTGCCATGGATGGTCCCTGTCCGCGCCTGGCTACCGTCGGCGAGATCGCCCGGCGGCTCGGCCAACCGACGCATCGCATCGAGTATCTAATCCGCACTCGCCGGATTGCACCCCGAGCCCGCGTGGCCAACCTTCGGGTCTTCGGCCCGGCCGACGTGGAGTACCTCGCGGCTGAGCTGCGCCGCATCGAGGCCCATCGGGGACCGAGGCCATGAGCCCAAGCTTCCGCTGCTACGGCCTGATGGACAGCCGGGGGCGGTGGCGGGCCTGGCGTTTCGGCCCGACAACGCCTGAGGTACAGCGCGAGCTGGAGGCCGAGGCACGAAGCGCCGGCCAGGTGCTCTTCGCCAGTGTGCAGACGTTTGCCGCACCGGCTGACGATATCACGGGATTGGCATTCTGGCGTCAGGTCCGCGAGCAGTACACGGGCGACAGTGCGCTGCCGCACCTGGCCCCACTGTACTTCGACATCGATGCCGAAGGCGATCTGGACAGAGCGCTGTTGTGGGCCCGGACGCTGGTGGAGTTCTTTGTGACCCAACTGGCTCTGCCAGAGCCAGCGGTGCGGGTCTGGTTCTCGGGCAGCAAGGGGGCCCACATCTTGGTCGACCCCGTCGGGCTGGGCATCCAGCCCAATGCCACGCTGACGGCTGACATGAAGGCGGTCGCCCTCGAACTGGTCCTGCACCTGGCCGCCGAAGGGGAGGACGATATGACCATCGACCGGGCGGTCTACTCGCTGCCCCGTATGCTGCGGTTGCCCGATCAGGTGAACCCCAAGAGCGGGCTCCACAAGGTCGAGCTTCGGCACCAAGAACTGTGCCAGTTGACCGCTGATCAGATCACAGATCTGGCCCGGCAGCCACGGGGCAGCCTCTGGTCGGCCGATGATCTTCCCGATGGACCCGTGCCCGCTGCAGCCCAGTGGTGGTCGAAAGCGCTGGCCCGCGCCCGACAGCCGCGCGAGTTCCGCATCCGCACGGCCGAAGTCGCGGGGCTCAAGGTTCGCCCCGACGGATATGTCGTGGATGAGTTGGCCACTGCTGACATGCCGCCCTGCATCGCGGGTCTGGTCAAGACTGCCGCCAGCCCAGGCAGTCGCAACCGCGTTGAGCTTCAACTCGCCTGCTGGGCCAAGGGGGCGAAGCTGCCCTTTGACAAGGCCCTGACGTTGCTGGCGACATGGACGGCGGCCAACCGGGCGGAGCTCTCGGCCGACAACGCCCGAGCCAAAGCCGAGTCGATTGTCCGGTCGGTCTACGGCAATGCCCGGTACGGCTTCAGTTGCATTGCGGCCCGGTCGGCGGCGCGAGCCGTGGGTGTGCTTTCGCGGTGCAACACCTGCCGCATCGTTCGGCCCCGTTCATTGCGTCAAGTCTACTCGCTGCGTATCCGCCACGATTCGCAGTGGAACCCACCCGAAAGAATCTCCCTGGAGGATGCCCGTGGTCTTACTGCCCGAATCATTGACCGCCGAGTTGCGGCCGCCCGCGCCGATCGTCCTGCCGACTGCGCCGCCAGGCGTCGGGAAGACCCATTCCGTCCTGCAGGCTCTGGCCGCGCACAGAACACGGGCCGTCTATGCCACGCCCACACATGAGCTGGCCATGCAGGTGCAAGCCGACCTCGAGGCCCTCGGCGTCTCGACGCACTACTGGCGGAAGGGGCCGACCGATGAAGATGAATGTCCGCATCAGGACATGGTCGAGTTCTTCAGGGGCCTGGGTTACCTGATCCGCTGGGGGCCGTGCCAGAAGTGTTTCAAGCGGAAGCGATGCGCGTACCGCCGATTATTCACCAGCGGAGCGAACAAATCAGCCCAGGTGTTGATCGTGACATCCTGGCATCTCCGACGGGAGGACTTGTGGACGCTCAAGGCCATGGAGAACCGGCCGCTGGTCGTGCTGGATGAAGATGCCCTCTCGGCCCTGGCAGCGCCGGTGGAACTGACCGTGGAACGGCTCCGCAGCTTCGTCGAAAACCTCGGCGTATTGCGGTTGGCCATGGGCGGAACCGGCGATCCGTCCGTCGCCTGGCTGACCCGCCGCCTGAGCAAGCCGCTCGAGGGTGACGAGGCCCTGTTGGCGCTGACTGACGCTTACCGCCGAGCTACCGAGGACATCCTGCGGGCCTGCGCCGTCGCCGGGCATGGCCAGTGGCGGGAATCCCAGGCCGTGCTGCACCAGATCGTCACCAACCATGACCAGATGCTCCTTGGCGATGACGATCTGTTCTTCGATCTGGTCGGCCACGCCTACAACGCGGCATGCCGCAGAACCGTTCTGCCAAACATCCTGGCCGATCTGCGCGAGCTGCTGACAGAACCTCGACCTGTACACCTGTCGATCGGTGCGTGTCGTTGGACGAGACAAGCGTTCCTGCCGCCAGACCGGCAGATTCTCATGCTTGATGCGACAGCCGAGCCGACCGTTGTGGCGGGCGTGACGGGCCGGCAGGTCGAGGTCGTCGAGACCCCGCTGATCGAGCAGAGGGCGACGGTCTACCAGATCATGGACAAGATCGCAACGAGGTCCGGCAACCGCCGCGACCTGGCCCGCGAAGAAAGCTGGACCCGCAAGCTCGCGACTGAAGTGGCCCGGCGGCACCGGGGGCAGTCGATGGTTTGCATCACGTTCAAGGCCGACGAGAAAACATTGCAGGAACTGCTCGATTCCGAGCACGGTAGCGCCCGAGTCGTTCACTACGGAGCCCTGCGGGGCCTGAACGCCTTCCAGGGCTTCGAGGCCGGGCTGATCCTGGGAAGGCCCATGCCCAACGAGGCGCAACTGCAGCTGCTGGCCGTCGCGGCGTTCGGGCGAGGTGCCCTCGACGAAGATCTCCGATCACCGCCGCTGGAGTGGCAGTTGCACACCCACCAGATCGGCCCGGATGTCTGGCAGGTCCGACGCCAGCAATATCCCGACGAACGATGGCAGGCCGTCTGGCGGCATGTGGTCGTCGGGGAACTGATGCAGGCGATCGGTCGGCTTCGGCCGCTGACGAACGACGCGACGGTCTACATCGCCACCAACGAGCCGTTGCCGGACACCCTGGAAATCTTGCCCGTGTATGCCGCCGAAGTCTTCCCGTCCATGGCGACCTCGACGCGTCGCTCCGACTTCCAGGACCGAGTTCGACAGTACGCCCGAACCATGGAAGACCTGGCCGCCGAGGGCGTCGAGCCAACCAATCGGGCCGTGTGCGAGCGGCTGGGCATCAAGGAGTGTAATGGCTTTCGATACAGGAAGTTAGCTATGGAGGGCGAGGCGAGAGCGCCGCCCTGATCCAGAGCCTTCCCAAGTTCGTAAGGCACTGTTGTTGAGAGCCTTACGGCAGAAATGAGCCGTTTGAGCCCCGAGTGTTTCACTTATCCTCTATATATATAGCGTAAGTGAAACACTCGGGCCGTTTTTCCAAAATCGGTCCAGTATTCCGAGAATGGCCGCGTCCACTTCGGGCGTGGCCCTCTTCGTTCCACCACCTTCCACTTTCCACGAAAGGACCACCATGGTCGACACCAAGTGCGCCACCGCTGCGCCCTCCTGTCCTGCCAGAGGGCCCAAGCCCTGTCTGCTGTGCGGCAGGCCCGGGGTCATCGAATCGCTGTACTTCCCTGGCCCAAGCAGCCCGGCTGCGCCGCCTCCGGGCAAGGGCCGGATCATTCGCTACCGCCTTTGTGAGGCATGCGGTCGCCAGCGGCAATCGCTGCTGGAGATCATCGAGGCCCGGATTGAGAGCGACCTCCGCTCCAGCGGCCTGATCTGAACCTTCTACACCGAACCCAATGTTCGCCCGTGCCCGGCTTGCAGGCCGTCGGATGCGGGCGCTACCCCACCTGGCCTGCCGAGGATTCTTCACAATGATGCAATGGACTGACGAGAACGCCAAGGATGTCGAGATGCTCAAGCGGGTTGACCTGTCGCCGCTGGAGACTGGCCCCGCCGAG
>JAAYDF010000086.1 GCA_012729395.1 Phycisphaerae bacterium | reverse complement strand
TGGCATGGTCGCACAGCCGCCTACATGGCGGATGCCTGCCCGGAAGCGACGATCCTCTCGATCGACGTGATGACCTGGCCGCCATTGTGTGCGAACGATGTGAACTGGTTCAAAAACCGCCGGCCGAATATGCGGCTGCTCGTTGGAACCGTGCAGCAGCTTGAGGCGTTTGGTATCGGGAAGTTCGACATGATTCTCGTGGACGCCGACCACAGCTACCACAAGGTGAAGCCGGATCTTGAGTCGGCATTGCGTCTGCTCGCACCAGGAGGCAGGCTGTTTGCTCACGATCATTGCGAAGATTATCCAGGCGTTGTGCAAGCAGTATCGGAGGTGTGTCCAGGTTGGAAGATCATTCGTGCTGGTGATGGGTGTAGCCTTGTGGAGTTACTGAAGCCATGAAGCAACCAATTGGGGGTCTTATGGAGAAGCTAACAGGCACGACATGGGTGCCCATTGGTCTAGCATCGGCTGTTATGGTTGCCGCGTTGAGTCTTGCCGTCTCTCTGGCTAATGACAGGCAGGCCGCATTGTCTCGAATCAGTTCGCTTGAGACATATGTAAGCGAGCAAAAGAGGCTTAACCAGAAGTTGGTAGAAGGGCTTGACGCGATCAATCGAAGTGTACTCAGGTTGGAAGTGCTCATACAGAAGGAGAGCAACCCATGATTCGATCTTTTGTATTCTCCGCACTCGCCATATGTTGCGGGTGTTCTGCGGCTCACTGGGGCGGCGATGCGGCTGGCAGCTCGCCGGGCGTGCGGGTGACCGCTGGCAATCTCTGGTATCCGGCCGAGATCCAGGTCACCGCGGACATCGAGGCGAGCCTGGACGAGTTCACCTACGACCAGGCCGGCGGGCTGCGCATGGTCAACGCCAAGTTTGGCCAGGATGCGACCACCGTGACCACGGCCCAGCCGGCCAAGATCCAGGCGATTGCTGACCTTCAGGAGGTCCAGGTCCGATACGTTGGCGAGATGTGGCGGGGCATCGTCGGCGTAGTAGCCGAGATTGCTCCGGTCTTGAGACTGCTAGCAGAGGCCGGGATGGTGCCGACGGATACCGGGTACTCGCTGACGTTGCCGTCTGGGATCCAGGTAGGCCGGCATACGATTACCAGCGGTGTTGACCTCCAGGCCCTGCTCGGCAACGCCGCGGCGGCTCTGGAGAAGCTGGCGACAACTCCGGCACCAGAGGTCCAGCCATGACCACCCGCCGAACGCGCCCGTTAACGACGTTAACTCGCCCCAGGAGGCGGGCTTGGGGGTGTGTTCGGCTCGGAACACCCCGGAAAGCGCCTGCGGCCCTCCTGGCCTCTTTCACCGCCTGCTGCCTGCTCCTGTATGGCTGTATCGCTACCGCAGACCAGAGAGTCGAGCGACCCACCGACGCCGGCGACCTCTCTCCCGTCGGCGCGGTGGTGCAGCAGGCAGGAGGGGGCATCGCGGCCCCGGTTGATGCGACCGTCGAGGTCGATGCGCCCGTCAACGCACCCGGCTGGACGGGCGTCGCGG
>JAAYDF010000085.1 GCA_012729395.1 Phycisphaerae bacterium | reverse complement strand
ATGCCGCCGGCGTTGTGGATGCCGGCGGTCGCACCGTCCGAAGGACCGCGCGGGCTGAAGCCCGCGGCTCCTTGGCCCGCGAGGCCGGAGAGGTCCAGGCCCCAGGAACAGGAATACCGCCAGTGCAAAGGCACCTCCGGCAACGTGCAGGAGGCGGAGGCGTCCTGGTTGTCGCGAAGTGCTGCCATGCTGTGCGTCACCTCTGCTGCACGTGCCGGGATGATGCCGGGGCCAAGCCGAGACGATGCCCTGCGGCCGATGCCGAGTCTAGGCCAAGACGATGCCCTGCGGCCGATGCGGCTGAGCGAACATCGAATGGGCAACGCGCTGCCCGCGGCCCAGCCTTCGTTCGGCAGGTCGCCTCCCCGTTGGCGGGGGCAAGAACCCTGCTTGGGGATCGCGGAGCCGACTTTCGCCATAGGCCACTCGCCCAAGGTAGCATACCAGCAAGGGCGGGTCAACTCCCGGAACCCACAATTCCTATACGTATTAACCCTAGTGATCACCGCAAGATATCCTGTGATTCTGTCCCATTGACAGCTGAATTGGGCATGTTGTGCTTGCTTTCAGGGTGTTTTATGATGACTTGGCCACGGGCATGGGATGGAGAGACGAGGTGTCTGGGCGAGCCGCCGGGTTGATACCGGCGCGGGTGCGGGCGCCGGGATAAGCGGGTGTGTGAGATGCTTTTTCAGGGCGGCGACGGTCAGGGAGCGGTGGCTCGCTGTTGAGAAGAACGGCTGCCTGACCCTTGACAGCGCTGCGTGCCGTCAAGGACAGGCGGTCGCGGCTCTGATACGGCACGCACCTTCCACGCCTCGTCTCAAGCCGGTTGCTTGCTTGAGGCTCTGGTCTTGCCTGAGGTACTGGTCTTGTTAGGGATGATGGTGTGACGCGCGAATGATGGATCTGCAATCGACAGCTCGACCGATCAGAATCACTTGCGCCCGCGGCTTGGCCGGGTGGCTGGAGCAGGAGGTGGAGACGTTGGGTCTGGCGGTCGAGGACCGTGATGACAGTGGTGTGGAGGTGAGCGGGACGCTGGCGGACGCCATGCGGCTCAACCTGCACCTGCGCACGGCGATGTACGTACTGTGCCTGTTGGATGAGTTCACGTGCCTGTCGGCCGACGATCTGTATCGCCGGACGTCGTTTGTGCCGTGGGAGGCACTGCTGGACCCGGACGGCTACTTCAGCGTGATGGCCCACGTGGATTCACCGGCGATCAGCAACGACATGTTCGCGGCGGTCCGGGTGAAGGACGCGGTTGTGGACCGCATGGCGGAGGTGGTGGGGCGGCGTCCGGACTCAGGCCCCCAGCGTGACCGAGCGGTGGTCAACGTGTATTGGCGAGGGGATACCTGCCGGCTGTACCTGAACACCTCGGGCCGGAAGTTGGCCGATCGGGGCTACCGGCGCATGCCGCACAAGGCCCCGATGCAGGAGACGCTGGCCGCCGGGGTGATCTTGGCGACGGGGTACGACGGGCGGGAACCGTTGGTCAACCCGATGTGTGGGAGCGGTACGCTGGCCATCGAGGCGGCGTTGATCGCTGCGGGTCGGCCGCCGGGGCTGCTCCGCGACAACTTCGGCTTCATGCACGTGCGTGGGTTCGACGAGCCGATTTGGCAGCGGCTGCGTCAGGAAGCTCGCAAGCGGTCGGTGCCCTCTGTGCCGGGACGAATCATCGCCACGGACATCGACGAGCGGGCGATCGCCGCCGCTCGGCAGAACGCCCGGACAGCCGGGGTGGACCAACTGATCGATTTCGCCGTCTGTGATTTTGCCGAGACGACGATCCCGCAGGGGCCGGGCGTCGTCGTGCTCAACCCGGAGTATGGCCAACGCATGGGAGTCGAGAGCAGGTTGGAGTCGGAGTACGCCCGAGTGGGCGATTTCTTCAAGCAACGGTGTGGCGGATACCGCGGGTACATCTTCACCGGGAACCCCGGGCTGGCCAAGAAGGTGGGCCTGCGGGCTCGGCGTCGACTGCCTTTCTTCAACGCTCGCATCGAGTGTCGGCTGCTGGAATACGAGCTTTACGCCGGCTCTCGTCGCAAGCCGGATCTCTGATGTGAGCTTGAGCCGTCGCGGGCGAGGCGATGTGCCCGGGGTGGCGGGGCGGGTCGCCGGGGCTTGATTTGCGCCCCGGGTTGCCTTAACATACCGCCCGGTCTGTATGTTTACAAGGGGTCCGATATGATCGGCACGGGCGATATTGGCGGCCAGGAACGGGGGCGAGCGACGCGGCGGCAGATTGTTGAGGTGGGGCGGCGGCTGTTCAGTGCGTACGGCTACCACGCCACGAGTCTCGCGGATATCCAGGCGGCAACGGGCTTGACCAAGGGGGCGTTCTACCATCACTTCGGCAGCAAGGAGGCTCTCTGCTTGTCGGTACTGGAAGCGGCTACGGAGGATTACGAACGCGAGTGGCTCGCTCCCGCGAGGTTGGAGGATTCGGCGGAAGGCCGGTTGGTGGCGATGCTGGACGCGGCGGTGCGGTTGAACGCTCGGCCGGAATGGTGCAACTGCGCTCTGATGGCGGTGCTGGCGGGGGAGTTGACGGATGCGGACGGGGCGGTTTTGCCGGCTGTGCGGGCATGGTGGGTCGGGTGGCTTGAGGCTTGGCGGGAAGCCATCGCGGATGCACAGGAAGCGGGACTGATTGGGGCATCGATCAGACCCCCCGTGGCCGCCGAATGGGTCGCCTGCAGCCTGCTGGGGGCAGTGCTGACTCGCAAGCTGGGGGTGTCGGGGGCGGAGCTTGATGCGGTCGTGGCGTTGGTCAAGCACACACTCGTCGCGTCTTCCTCGCGGCGGCATGGTCGTACCGCTGTGGCGGAACATGGCTGACCGCCCTGAATGGTCAGGCCGAAAGAAGTACCGGGTGGTTCACGCCTTGAAGGCATGGACCACCCGGTTCTCGTCGTGAGGCTCGCACGCGGCGGCTCACATTGATCGAGTCATCCTATCTTGCATTGTCGGTAGCCTGCTGTCAGTCTCCATTCCTCACGGGCAGTTAGGGACGCTTTGGTTCAGGTTGTTTCGGACGGCGACGAGGTCGAAGATGTTGACGGCCCCGTCGGCGTTGACGTCCACGCGGAAGCTGCCGGCGGTCACCGGCTGGTTCAACTGATT
>JAAYDF010000084.1 GCA_012729395.1 Phycisphaerae bacterium | reverse complement strand
GGTACAACGCGTTGGCCCGCGACAAGCGTTATGCCGCGAGGTTTTTGACGGAGTTCCAGGATCGGCTGCTGTTTGGGACGGACCTGTGCCGCCCCACCGATGAGCCGCGTCTGCCGGCATTGTTGATTGAGCTTCGCGACGGCGGGCAGATCAGCGAAGAAGTCTTCGAGAAGGTGGCTCGGGAAAACGCAATCAAGCTCTTGAAGCTGTAGAAAGATGACGGGTGAACCTCGCGTTCGGCGAGCACCGCCCGCCGCACCCGAGTTTCGAGAGAAGAGCCATGGACATCTCCGGCGCCCGATGGATCTGGTGCGAGGACCGCAGGCCAAACGTGTATTGCGCGGCCCGCGGTGCGTTTGAGCTGAGCATGCCCGCAAAGGTCGCCACGATCGACGTCTTTGCCGACAGCCGGTATCATCTGTGGATCAACGGCCGGTACGTCGGGCAGGGACCGACGCCATTTCGTCGGCCGCACCTGTATTATGACCGCTTTGATGTCGCGCCGCACCTGCGGGTCGGGGGCAATGTCGTTGCCATTCTTGCCGCGTATCACGGCGAGCCGCACTGCACTTACACTGTCGGCGTGCCGGGGATCGTCGCGTGCCTGTCGCTGACGGACGGCGATGGCGGCAGGATGGAGTTCGCCACCAACACCACTTGGAGGGCAACGCGGTTTGCGGCCTACTGCCGTGACGTTCCCCGGCGTACTTGGGCCACGGCATGGATGGAGTGTTACGACGCACGGGTGGAACCTGTTGGCTGGCGGGAGTGCAGTTTCGATGATAGAGATTGGCCGCGCGCCCTGCCCGTCGATCCCGGCCAGGTGACGTTTCACCGGCGCATTGTGCCTTATCTGCGCGAATACCCGTCAGAAGGCACGCAGGTGCTCGCCTTCTGGTCCGCCCCGGCGGGCACTCCGGAGTTGGCCGAGTTAACCGCACGACTCGATGATGAGGAACTGATCCGCATGCAACCGGCAGGCTCCGGGCGGTTCCCCTTGGCAATCTCCGCCTCAGAGTGCAGCACCGCCTTCGCCGTCGATTTTGGGCAGGAACTTGCCGGACACGTCGAGATCAACATCGAAGCCCCCGCCGGGGTTGTGATCGATCTTGGGCCGACGGAAGCGATTCGACCGGACGGCCGGCCGTGGTGCCATCGCCGGGGCAATAACTACGGGAAGCGATACATCACCCGCCAGGGTCGGCAATGTTGGCGGTCGTTCGGCTACGACGGGCTGCGCTATCTGCACGTAGTGATCCGCGGGCCGCATCCGGCACTGATGTTCCAGCGGGCGGGCGTACACCGACGGGAGACATCTCTCGGCATCCGGGCCGGGTTCACGTGCAGCGACGAAGTGGCCAATCGCCTGTGGGCCGTCTCATGCCACACGATGACCATTGGGGCCCAGGAGGTCCACGTCGATTGTCCGACCCGCGAGCAGACTTCGGCGTGGGGCGACCACGTCTGGTCGGGATACTGGGAGGCGTTCTATACCGGCGACGCATCGCACCTGCGGCACCTGATGATCGTGGCGGAGCAGGTCCAGGAGGCCTCGGGCGAGATGCCGTGCTACGCGTTTTCCGGGGTCGAGCCGTTTCCGCTTTACGATTACTCTCTGATCGTGGTGCTCGGGATGCGGCTGCATCTGCTTCTGACCGGCGATCGGGTTCTCGCGGAGCGGCTCGTGCCGGTCGGTGACCGCATTCTCGATCTGCAGCGGTCGCGGCGCGGGCCGAGCGGCCTGATCGAGCTGGACGCCGATCGGGCTTCCCGCGAGGGGCGCGGGTTGTTGTTCATCGACCACGATTGCCACAACAGCTGCCACACCTGTCCGCCGCCGGGGATCGACCGCCGCGGCGTCAGCGCGGCGTTCAACTGCTTTTTCATCATGGCTCTGGACGCCCAGGCGGACATTCTTGAGATTCTCGGCCGGTCGGATCGGGCTGAGCAACTCCGCGCCGAGGCCGACGCCCTCCGGACCGCCGCCCACGGTCTATTCTTTAACGCCGATCGGCGCCTCTACGCGGATGCCTGGCACGGGGGCCGTCGCTGCGATTTCGTTTCGCAGCACACGAACGCCCTGGCGGTGCTGGCCCGCGTGTGCCCACCGGAGCTCATCGCGGGTGTGCTGACGGGCATCGTGGACGCTGAGCGAAGTGATCTGTGCCGGGCGGGCACGTACTTCTGGACGTATCTGGCGGAGGCACTCGCCCGAAACGGCATGCACCGAGCGATGTGGGACAACGTGATGCGGCTCTGGGGACGGATGCTGTCGACGGGGGCGACATCATGGTGGGAGACGTTCGCGGGCGACGAGCAGGACAGCCTGTGCCACATCTGGTCGTCACTGCCGGGCTATCTGATTCTGGGCGAGATTCTCGGGGTCAAGCCAGCCGAGCCCGGTTACGGGCGCGTGTGTCTTTCACCCCAGATCGGGCTGATCGACCGCGTCGATGGTTCGGTTCCCCTGCCTACCGGGCGTGTCGATCTGAGTTGGTTCCGCGAGGGTGACCGGGTCCGTCTGCACATCGGCCTGGCCGCCGACTGTAACGGCGAGTTGCGGCTGCCGGATGATTTCCTCCCCACCGGCCCCATTGGGCTTGCATCGCATTCCGAAATCGATATTGTGGCGGCGAGGGAGAAATAAGGAGTTGCGCATGAGGCTTGTGAGCAAAGAGGTGTTCATCCCGTGTACGGGCGGTCGGCCGGTGTTTCCGGGGTTCGTGGAGTATGTGTCGGCGGATGGGCCGGTGCTGATCCATCGCTCGGGGTGGGTGGATGCGTCGGATACGTACGACGATTACGAGGACCGGATCAGCGAGGACAACGGTCGGACGTGGTCGGCGCCGGTGAGGCGGAAACGAAAGGCCGTGGTCGAGGGCGGGACGATCCGGTACGGGGACTACGGGGCGTTTTTCGATTCGGATCGAGGGCGGCTGCACACGGCGGTCTCGAAGGCGTTCTATCCGGACGACAAGCCGACCGACGAGCACTATCGGATCGAGTTTCAGACTTACGATCCGTCGTCCGACCGGTGGAGCGAGCCTTTTGCGACCGACTTCGGGTTTGCGCGCGAAGGCGTTGCGGTCAGTTTCCCCTTCCCGATCAAGACGCGGACGGGGAAGATCCTAATTCCGGCCTGCAAGGCGCAGATGGACGGCGAGGGGAAAGTGCGGCGCTATCCGGGTTCGGAATACACGCTGTTCGAGATGGTGACGATCATCGGGGGGTACGGTGGCGCGG
The DNA here is from genome assembly GCA_012729395.1 of Phycisphaerae bacterium. Classification (GTDB taxonomy): domain Bacteria; phylum Planctomycetota; class Phycisphaerae; order UBA1845; family PWPN01; genus JAAYDF01. Next base: position 710 of record JAAYDF010000084.1, on the reverse strand, counting down.
GCGACGTATCCTGGCGGTTGGGCGGGTCGGTCGGAGGCGATCCGGAGAAGAGCTGCCGCGGGTTGTCCGAAAGCGCGATCGTTGAGCTTGGCGACGGCCGTCTGGCGGCGGTGTGCCGGGGGTCGAACGCCGTGTGGCCGGAGCGGCCGGGGTACAAATGGTTGACGTTCACGGAGGACGGAGCGGAAACGTGGTCCGACCCTACCCCCCTGCTCTATGACGACGGGCGGCCCGTGCCGTCGAGCGCGACCGGCTGCGCTCTGCCAAGGTCGAGCGTCACGGGCAAGCTGTACTGGATTGGCAACATTGCCAGTGACGCCGAGAAGGTCGAGGGCAACTGGCCGCGCAGTCCGCTGGTGATTGCGGAGGTGCGAGAGGAGCCGTTGGCGATACGAACGGACACGATCACCGTGATCGACGAGCGCGGGCCGGGCGACTCGCCGAAGACGCAGATTTCGAATTTCCGGTTTTACCAGGACCGCGAGAATGGCAACATCGTGCTGTTCGCAGCTCGGTACGGCGAGCGAAGCGCGGAGAACTGGAAGGATGCGGATTATTACCGGTATGTGGTTGAGGTCAGATGAAAGAATGGCGGGTGAACCTCGCCTTCGGCGAGAACCACCCGCCCTACGAATTTCAAGGCGGATCGGGAGAGCATCCGCACAAGCCTTATGGAAAACCCCGCTCCCTCACGGGCGTGTTGCCCAAAT
>JAAYDF010000083.1 GCA_012729395.1 Phycisphaerae bacterium | reverse complement strand
CGTGGTGACCACCAGCCAGGTCCGTTTCTACATCGACAACCAACTCGCCGAGGTCGTCCCTCGCAACGTCGCCTACCCGTTCGATACCGTGGTCCTTGGTTCGGACCTGACCGCCAACGGCCACGAAGTCTATGTCGATAACGTCCGCGTCACCGGGCCGCCACCTCCGCCGCCGTGTCCCGACCCGGTCTTCGACGTGGTGGGCGGCGGGCCCGAGGGCCTGTGGCCCGACGGGGCGGTTGACCTGAAGGACTTTGGCATCTTCCAAGCCTGCTTCACCGGCTCCAACCCGCCGGCCGGCGCCTTCGATCCGCTCCGCTGCGGCTGCTTCGACCGCAACGGCGACCTGAAGGTTGATTCCTACGACCTGCTCAAATTCCAGGCCTGCTGGACCGGCCCGGCCCCCGCGGTCGGCGCTCTCGATCCCGCATGCGATGACTGAGCGGCTAGAGCATTTCACGCAATGGCGTAGCGGCCGCCACCCCTGGTGGCCAGCGAACTCGCAAGGAATACGCCGGTCGCCACGGGGGGCGACCGCTACGATGGGGTATGAATCGCTCTAAGTGACGCGGCAGGTGTGCAAGGCGACACGTGGTCGGATTCGCCGGTACGCCGGCGAGCAGAAGCCAGCAGGTTACCCTGTCAGCGCATGAGCAGGTGAATAGGCCTGCCACCGGATTCGCCGCTTCGCCAAGTGACGCCGGCGAAGATCGCCTCGCCGGATCTCATCATCCTCTGGCCGGCTCAATGTGTACGAACGCGCGATTCACCAGAGGGAGCATCTCGACCGCGTCGCGCGCGGCCTCGGCCAGGAGGTGCGACTCGGTCGTCGAGAGTTGCCCGTCCACGCGAGCCGTTAATTCGACCTGCACGAACGTGCCCACGTAGTGCGCCCGGATCTCGTCGATTTCGCGTATCCCGGCCACTGCTTCAGCGGCTCGGCGAATGTCCGCCAACAACGCAGAGTCGGGCGCCCGCCCCATCAGGTAATCGATGTTCTCCATGCCAACCGAATGACCGGCGTACAGGATGTACCCGCCGACCAGCAGAGCCGCCAGATTGTCCAGCATACGCAGCTCGTAGTGGGCCAAGACAACCGCGATCAACCCGACCGCGGCGACAAGCACGTCATTGCGGCAATCGACCGCGGTAGCCCGGAAGGCCGGGCTGTGCAGTTGGCGGGCACGCTGGGCGAAGAAAATTGCCATAGCTGTCTTGGCGACGGCGGTAACGCACAGGGCGGCGATCGGGTAGGGGCCGATCCGCTCGGGAACCGCGGCAGTGAGCAGATTGATCACCGCGGTACGGCACACCTCAAATCCAAGAATGCCGGTGAAGATGGCCACCAGCAAGCCGGCAACCGGTTCCGCCCGTCGGTGTCCGAACGGATGGCTCTCGTCCGGATGCTTCCATGCCCAACGCACGCAGATCAGGATCGCCACCGCGCCGATCAGGTCGGCAAGCGAGTTCAGCGTTTCAGAGTAGATCGTCAGACTGTCGGACAGCCCCGTAGCGGTTGCCTTGAGAACGAACAGGGCGAAGTTCGCTCCCATCCCGACCAGCGTAGCTCGGAAAGCGACGGATCGCACCAGGTATTCATCTCCAAAGGGCTGCCGTCGGCGCCAAGCCCGCGTCAAGCAAGGCAAGGTCGCCGCGGAAGCCACAACAAGTCGCCTTGGTCCCAGATCGGTCAGCCGAGATTGTGGGAACCAGGTGCGACGCGGTCAAGAGCGCGGGGCGCCGACCCATGGAGGACGGGTGCATCCGCCCCTCAGTGGCAAGTCGCCAGAAGCGAAGTATCGAGGGTGGCATGGGTCGGTACTCCGACCCGTGGCCAAACACGGACAACCACTGGTCTGGGTACAGACCAGTGCCACCCAGTACCCCTGAAATTCGGATGCACCCATGGAGGACCG
>JAAYDF010000082.1 GCA_012729395.1 Phycisphaerae bacterium | reverse complement strand
TCGGCACACCTGTGCCCGACGGTGCCGCTACCCTCTTCATCCTCAAAGAAGAAATCGAAAGTGGCGTAACGAATTGGACCGGCAGGATGCCCCGAGGCAATTTACACAGGACTTGACACTACCTCACCGCGAGGCTTTTGACCCATACCGATTCTGCCTTGGGTGCACGAAGCCGGAAGGTTACCCTGCGGTCAGGGTGCACGACGGGTGAGAACACAGGCTCCGGGTCGTTGTCCCAAAGAATGAGTGGCGCTGAAGCCACTTGCGCCCGTATTTGCCCAGACAAGGTCACAACCACAACTGCCAGTAATTTCAGTGTGTTCATAGTGTGCTTTCGCCTTTCGGCGCGGTTACGGTTCGATGTACATTGCGTAGAGGTCGGCGCGGCGCATCGTGACGCGGAGGCGAAAGTCTCCTTCGGACATCGCCAAGGCGCGGGCCTTAATGCTGTCGCCCCGAACGGTGGCGGTGTCGAGCTCACGGTCCTTCTTCGCATCCAGCAACTCCATGAGGCCGTCGAAACGGGTACTCAGCTGGTACAACAATCTAGCTGCGTCCCCGTTCCATAGTCTCCGCCGCTTTTTCCAGGGCCTTCGAGACGATGGGAAATAGGGATTGGGCCTGCCGCTGCATCCCGATGTCGTTGTAATGGACACCGTCCACCGTCCCTTCGCCGTCGTCGCCAATGAAGTCGTTCGGCGGGACGATCACCAGTCCCTGCACGCCGTCTTTTTGCAGACTCTGGACGGCGAAGTGTTGGTCGAGGGTTCTTTCGGTCGGATGAGCGTCGGGGCGAAACATCGATTGGCCCATGAAAAGGACCGGCGTGGCGGGGTGCGCTTTGCGAATGGCTTGCACCAGCTTCGTAACGTGATCCAGGAACATCTCCTTGCCCGTTCCCATGTTCCATGTGCAGTCGATGACATATGCCGCCGCGTCGATTTCGGCGAGCACCTCGCCGACGGGCGGGGCCATATCACCCGAGGCGGAGAAACCCAGGTTAATCACGGGTCGATCGAGCATGCGGCCGAGAATCGATGTCCAAATCATCCCCGGCCGCGATGCGCATCCGCCTTGGGTGATCGACGTTCCATAGACGATGACCGGCTTGCGTAAACCTTCGGGACGCGCTGCTGCCTTCTCGACCTGGCTGCCGGCAGGGACGCCGATCTCCAGTGACTTCGTGCCGTTGTACGCGGGCAGGTACAGCAGGCATTCGCGTTTGGCTTCTGCGCCGTCGGGGAATTCAATCGTGGATTGATTGCCGTCTTGTTTACCTGGCCTGCAATTTCCGACGAATCGCCAGCCGCCATCTGCGGCGCGGGAGTAAAGGTCCAAGCCGCTGCATCCCGTAGCCGGCATGTGCGGCATGGCGAGAGATGGGCTCGTGAGCGACCATCGCACGCTCACGGCCGCAGCGTCCGTGGTGAATCGAATGCAAATGCCGGCGCTTTGCTTGCTCTGGTTCCACGCCGTGGGATTCACCTTCGCGTTGGCGGAAGCCGGAAGCCGGTCGAAGGGGCCTGCGGTCTGGGCCCACCCCTTGCCCTCGATGTCGAACGACGTTGCGTCCTGCCACCGCACGTCTTGCGCTGCGGCGTGGCCAGGATGTACGACGAACACAATCAACGCGACCGACGCAATGCGATAGAATGCTGTCATTGGTTAGCCTCTCCTTGCAAGCACCGACATGGCGACGCACCCAGTTGTCGGCTTTTTGCGACTCGTCCTGCTTCTTCCTGGGCCGTCCTTCGGCACGCGGTGTCGGCACCAGACCCAGTCTCGCGCCCCTTCTTGCCTGCTTTGCCTCGCTGCCGAACGGGCGGTTACGGTTCGATGTACATCGTGTAGAGGTTGGCGCTGCGCATCGTGACACGGAGGCGGAAGTCGCCTTCGGGCATTGCAAAAACGGGGGCCTTGATGCTGTCGCCCCGGACGGTGGCGGTGTCAAGCACGCGGTCCTCCTTCGCATCCAGCAGATCGATGACGAGCTGGCCGTCTTGAGCGACAGAGGCGTTGACGGAAAGCGCGCCGCCGCCTTTGATGGGACGGGTGACGAAGACCCCCTTGCGGCTGTCGGCCCGGACGCCAAACCAGCCGTCGGCACGGTAGGACATCACGCCCACGGAGTAGTGGCCCTCGCGGGTGTGCTTGGCCAGGCCTTCCCAGCCGCCCATCGACTTGAAGTACGGCAGGCTCTCGGCGAAGCGGCGGTTGCCGAAGATGGACTCGAAGTCGTTGGCCGTGATCTCACTCTGCGAGTTGTGGCGGAACAGGGGCTCGGCAAAATAGTGCGGCAGCGAGGTGCCCGAGGCAAGCTGGTAGTACCGGTCGCCGACCTGGACCACGTCCTGGCTCGTGAACAATTCGCCGAAGTACCAGTCGAAAGGATTGGCGGTCTTGGCAAACGGATGGGGGTCGGTGAAGTCGTAGAAATGGAAGCCGTCGCGGCTGTACTTGAGGTCGAGGTAGATCTGCTGGTTCTCGCTGTCGTAGGCGTTGACGAAAGCGAGATGGAGCCCGGCGTCGGGCATGAACTTGATGTCGGCACCGTACTGCTGCGAGAACGGGTTGTCGAGAGGACCGCACGAGGAGATGGAATGGCAGTAGTGCCAGTCGACGCCGTCAATGGTGCTGTAAATGGTCAGTATGCGGCTGCTGTTGGGCAGCAGGTCGTAGGGCACGTCGTAGGGAGCGAAACGGCGAACGGTCTGGCCGCGAGCCAGGAAGAGCGTTTTGCCGTCGTCGGAGAGCCACGAGTTCCCGAAGTTGTCGTTGGTCATGAAACCGTCGTCGAAGCTGTCGCCGGTGTAGAGGGGAACGTCGCGGAAGAGCGGCTCTTTGCGGAGGAAGACGGTCTGGCCCGACGAGGTGTTGGCAACGACCCAGTAGGTGCGGTAGCCGGCCTTCACGCAGCCGAAGTCGTAGGGGTCCATATTCTGGATGATGCCGATGTCGCGCAGGGTGTAGGCGCCGTGACGGGCGCGGTCGTACATCTCGTACTGACGGCCTCCGGGCGCCGAGCCGAGGATATGGAAACTCTTGAAGACATCCTTATGAGGTTCGGTCTTGGGCGTTGTGTCGACAAGCGTATAGGGGCCCTCGGGGGAGGAGCTCTGTACCGTGAAGCGACGGGGGTCGTTGGAATAGAGATAGCCGCGGCGGTACGGGTGTTCGAGTCCCCGTATTACGTAGGAGCCGTCGACAGCGCGGTGGAAGGACGAACCGTGGAGGTTCACCACGTCGGGACTGGAGGAGTGGTAGGTCTCGGTGAGCTTGGGCTCGGAGTAGCGGACATCCAGGTCGCGGAACGACTCAAAGAGCCAGTTGTCGGGCGTGAAGAGGATCTTGCGGAAGCGAATGGGACCGTCGGGCAGCGGCATCGCGGGGATGCGCTCGATGCGCAGCATCCGTTTCATCGCGGTCTCCCCTGCCTTGACGGTGGCCATGTAGCGCCCCGGAGCAAGCGAGCCGATGTCCTTCAGGACACAGGCGTTCCTGCCGGGAGAGAGCGGGAAGCTCCCGTTCCAGACCTCCTTCCCTTCGGGAGAGACGACCGAGACAGAAGCGCTGCGCAGGGAGTCCATCGTCTTGGGCACGACCACCGTGAGCTCGGCTTGCGAGGGGTTGCGGTAGATGGGCATTGCGAACTCGGCCTGCACTTCGGTAGCGTCGGTAACCACCTTGTCGTCGGCATGTACGAAAGGTGCGTACGAAACAGCCAGGAGGCACAGGGATAGGAAAGGAATGAGCTTGTTCATGGAAAAGGCACCTTTCATGATGCAAATGACGACAAAAAGGGGTCAGAAGCCGTTATCTTAACTGCTATTTCTTCTCCGGCCACCCGACGGGGCGGAGCGTGCTTTTCAAGTCGAGTGTCGTGGCTGTCCGGCTTGTCCATCGTTCATCCCCGTAAGGCCGGCCCCGGCGAATGCAGGCCCGCAAACGCTCCAGTTCCTCCGCCCTGGGCCACAGCTCCGGGCAAAGGTGGTTGGGCATCAGGGCATAAGCACATACCCGCATGGCCTCCCGCTCCCGGGCCTCGGCCAGCACCGGTTCGAAGGCCGCATCATCGTGACCGCCCTCGAACAGATCCCGCCCACCGGCCACACGATTCATCACGTGATAAGCCAACCCGCCCAGCGATGCCTGTGGTCTCCGAGCCCTGACGCCACGCTACTCTTGCCCGGGTCCGCTGTCAATCAGCTTGCGACCCTTGTTCTGCCCCCAGAACGAACTTCTCCCTTTTCCTGTGCCCCATGTGAACCGCCAAGCATATGCCCGCCAATCGCGCGGCCAACCCGGCGCTTGGCTGGATTCGTGCAGCGACGAGGCAGATAATATCCGCAGCTTCTGGTACAGACGGTGCGAGCCACAAAGGAGACCAGGCAATGCACACACCGAATCTCCGAACTGGCCCTCCGGTCGTCTTTGCTTTGCTGGCTACGGCGATGCTTTGCGGCAGGGAGGCCGCGTTGGCGAAAGATGAGGCTCGCATCCAGCCCTACGCCAAGAATTCGTTTTACTGGCAATACGAGGGCAAGCCGGTGCTGCTGCTCGGCGGGTCAAGCGATGACAACCTGTTCAATCATCCCGACGGGCTGGCTGAGCATCTGGATACCCTGGCGGCCTGCGGAGGCAACTACATCCGCAACACCATGAGCAGCCGCAATCCCGGCAATGCGCAGGCGTTTAAGCGATTGGACAACGGATTGTACGACCTGGAGCAATGGAACCACGAATACTGGGACCGGTTCGAGAATCTCCTTCGGCTTTGCCGCGAGCGTGACATCATTGTACAAATCGAGTTGTGGGATCCCTGGGACTACTTCAAGAGCACAGGGCTGCTGAAGGAATACGACACGAAGGATATCGGCTGGGAAAGCTCTCCCTATAATCCGATGATGAACGTCAACTACACTGCCGCCGAGAGCGGATTGGCCGAGAAGATCGATTTCTATCCCACGAGAGAACCCAGCCATCATCTCTTCTTTCACACTCCGCCGACGATGAAGAACGCCCCCGTGGTGCGCAAGTACCAGGAAGCGTTCGTGGACAGGATGCTTTCAGCATCGCTGGCCTATCCGAACGTGCTGTACTGTATGAACAACGAGATTGGCGAGCCGCCCGCCTGGGGGCAGTACTGGGCAAAGTTCATTCGGGCGAGGGCCGAGAAGGCCGGCACCAAGGTGTGCCTGACCGACATGCGCCGCATCGGAGATTTCCAGTCTGTCGAGCAGGTAAACATGCTCCACGACCGCGAACACTTCGATTTCTTCGAGATCTCGCAGAACAACCATCACAACGACCAGCAGCACTACGATCACATCCTGCATGTCCGTTCGCTGATCGTCGCCCATCCCATCCCGATCAACAACGTGAAGGTCTACGGCGGAACGCGGCGAAACAACATCGAGAACGGGATCGCGCGATTCTGGCGCAATGTTTTCGGCGGCTGCGCTTCGACGCGTTTTCACCGCCCCGGCCCGTCGGACCAGTACTTCGGGCTCGGGCTCAGCGAACTGGCCCAGACGCACATCCGCAGCGCGCGCAAGCTGACCGACGCCCTGAACGTCTTCGTGTGCACGCCGCGCAACGACCTGCTCATCAACCGGCCGCCGAACCAATCCTATTGCCTCGCCAAGCCCGGCGAAAGGTATGCTGTGTACCTCCCCAACGGCGGCACGGCGAAGCTGGATACCTCGGACGCGAAGGGATCGCTCCAAGTCCGTTGGCTGGATATCGCCCGCAGCACTTGGCAGGAGGCGCGGACCATCGATGCCGAAGCGACGCTCGATCTCGAAGCCCCAAGCGAGGGGCCGTGGGCCGTTCTGGTGGCGATTAATGGGGCGGGCGTAACTCGCCATCCGCGGGCGAAATGACCCATGGCGAAGCCCCAATGACCCATGAAGTCCGAATGACCAACGTCCCCGCTCGCGGTTGGCGTTCTGGTTTCGGGCTTGGTCATTGATTGGTCATTGGGCCTTGGGCATTCGCCATTTTGCCCCGGGAGCCACGCGGCCAGCGAGTTGCACCCTAATGGGGCAGTGCGTGATGGCGTGGTTAGGTAGTTAAACCCCTCTATGGATGGCGGTTGAAAAACCATCTTAGCCCAGCGGACGATGGGGGTGTCGGCCGCTACCGCCTGCTCGCCGTGGTGGGGAGACTGTCGCTGCTATCGGCTGCGACGGCTTGTGCCTAGTCCTGGTCGGAGGCTATGGGGGGTGAAGAAGGAGTGGAGCTTGCCGGTGCGCGCGGTCAGGTCAGTCGGCGGTGTTCACGGAGAAGCTGAATCAGGCGGGCGAGTTCCGGCGGCCGAGCTGGATGCGCTGCGTCAGTGCGTGATCCGCTGTCAGCCGTTCGCCGGCCTAGCCTGGACGGTCGGATGGCTTGGACTGGAGAACACGCTGTGTCCACGGCGCCGGCCGCGAAAAGCCGGAGGGACGAAGCACTCGAGAAACGAACCTGTCCCGTTGCCCACGTCCATGGGGTGGACTTCGCGGCCCGTCGCTCGGTACGATAAGCCACATGGGAAGTCGGACCACTGTCTTGGGGCTCCTGAAGGCCACCTTGTTAGGTGTGACCGTCGCACTGCTCACATACTACGGTCTTCTTGCGTATGTATGGTGGGGACGGGCCCTTCCCATTCCTGTTCAGATCCTGGCGCTGGCTGCAGGTGGTGCCCTCTCCTTCACTTTTATGGCTGGGATACTCTTCAGCGCTCAAACAGGTGCGCCAATGGGAAGAATGCCGATCCTGCGCACCTATGCGCGTTGCTTCTTCGGCCTGCTGCTGATGTTTGCGATCACGGCCGTCATCAACGACCTGCTTTAGGCGGTATCTGGTAGCCACGTGCGAGTGGCCGACGGAGAACCGTGCTGGCCCCGGAACGGTGTTCGGGATGAACAGAAAAACGGCACAGGAAAACGACAGGGAAACAGCCCTGGTTCGTGTGTTGTGGCTGAAGCGTACGTCGGTCGCTGCAGGCCAGAATGGCACAAAGGCAGAATGGACAGAGCCCGCGCTGAGCTTGTGCCTTGTTCACTGATTGCCCTGGGAAGGGACTCCATGAAGGCTATACAAGGTCAAACCTCGCCGGAGTCGAACGTCAGCTCAGTCGGCGGTGTTCACGGAGAAGCTGAATCAGGCGGGCGAGTTCCGGCGGCGGGGGGGCTTCGAGCTCCATGGCGGCTTCCGAGATCGGGTGGGTGAATCGGATGCGGTAGGCGTGCAGGGCCTGCTGGGAGGTCAATGGGCGATCATCGCCGCTGCCGGTCAGCTCGCGCTGGGAGACGTGGTGTCCGCCGTAGAACGTGTCGCCGACCATGGGATGACCGATGTAGGACATGTGCACGCGGAGTTGGTGCGTTCGCCCGGTGCGGGGAAAAAGGTGCACGAGGGCGAATCCGCGGAACCGCTCGACGACCTGGTACTCGGTGACCGCCTCCTTGGCCAGGCGGT
>JAAYDF010000081.1 GCA_012729395.1 Phycisphaerae bacterium | reverse complement strand
TTTCGCGTTTCCCCGACTGCCCAGCAGTTCGTTCTGATCAGTGGCGATTGCACGGTGGGTCACATCTTCCACCCCTATGACTCTCCCGTCACTGAGGCCTCACTGCGGCGGGCCTATCCAGGCTGTTACGCACTTACCAAGGTGCTCGAAGAGGTGATGCTCGAGCAGTATCGCATTCAATATGGAGTCAATGGCTGCTGCCTGCGCGCGCCATGGATCATGGAGAAGGACGACTTCCGTTACGTCCTCAGCTTCGACGCCCAGTTTGGCGGGCCGGCATGGCATGAGTTGCTGAGTGATGATGACATGGCTCGGCACGCCGCCGCCGAAGCGGTGCCGCTGATGCGCGACGCCAACGGCACGCCCCTCAAGCGCAATTTTATCCACGTGGCCGACCTGGTGCGTGCCATCTTGGCGGCCCTCGGCAACCCGGCTGCGGAAGGACAACTGTTCAACGTCGCCATGGACGAGCCGGTCGACTACGGCAAGGTCGCCGACCACCTACGCAGCCGCGGCCTACCATCGGTGGAGATCGCCACGCCCTACCACAGCAACTGGCTGGACAACACCAAAGCGCGGCTTCTGCTTGGATGGCGTCCGCAGATTGATCTCAGACAACTCATCGATAGCGCGTGGGACTATGCCCGCGCTCCCGATGATCCGCGCACCGTTCTGTACCCGGGTTAGCCGAGCAATGCGCGACTACCAGATATCCACCTTGATGAAGGCAGGCTGGCACAAGTCCCGGCCGATGTCTTGCACCTGGACGGATATGCACCGCTCCGTGGCTCCGGCCACCGGGCACATTAATGAGGTCGGACCGAGTGCCCCCATGCGCTCGCCGATACGGGAGGAAAACCGATGAAACTGAATTTTGCCGTCTCGATTGCTGCCATGGCCGCGGCGCTAGCAGGCCCCGCCGTCGCGCAGGACAAGCCGCAACTTGCCTTTGTGGTCAACGCCGCTTCCGATTTCTGGAAGCTGGCCGAGGCCGGCGTCAACAAGGCTCAGGAAGAACTGCCGGGCTATGAACTGCAGTTCCGCTATCCGGCCCAGGGCACCGCCGCCCTGCAGAACGCGCTGATGGACGATCTGGTCGCCGCCGGCACCGACGCCATCATGATCTCGTCGGCCGACCCTAAGAACTCGGTCGATGCTTTCAACCGCATCGCGGCGCAGGTTCCGCTGTTCACCACCGATAGTGACGCCCCCAACAGCGACCGCATCGCCTATCTCGGATCATCCAACACGGACGCGGGCATCCAGGCCGGTGAGATTGCGGTTGCAGCGCTTCCTGATGGCGGCAAGTGCATGGGCTTCGTTGGTTTCCTGGGCGCCGACAATGCTGTGGAACGCATTGCTGGCTTCCGTCAGGCCATCGAAGGCTCGGGTATCGAGCTAGTCGACGTTCGCGGCGACGACGTAGACTTCGCCCGCGCCCGCTCCAACGTGGACGACGTGTTGGCGGCAAACCCGGAAATCGATTGCATGGTTGGCTTCTATTCCTACAATCCGCCGAAAATTTATGAAGCCCTCCAGGCTGCCGGCAAGCTCGGCGAGATCACGGTCATCGGCTTCGATGAAGACCCGATCACCCTTGGCGCGGTTCGCGAAGGAAGCTTCGCCGGTACCGTCGTGCAGGATCCCTACCAGTGGGGCTATCAGGGCATGCTCATGATGGCCAAGTATCTTGAGGGTGACACTTCGCAGGTCCCGGAGAACGAATTGATCATTGTTCCCACCAAAGTTGTCGATCAGAGCAATGTCGACGCCTTTGAAGCGGAACTCAAGGCGCGTATCGGCGGGTAATTCCTCCCAGCCAGCGCGACCGCACCGGGTAGGCTCCCTGCCCGGTGCGGTATTTGATGATTGGCACCTAGTGCCGCATTTGCTCGAGTCCCTTCATGCCAACCGACGCCGCCCCCAACGAACCGCTGCTGATCCTTGAGAACATCTCCAAGGTATACCCCGGCGTGATTGCCCTTGGGGGCGTATCAATGCGGGTTATGCGCGGCGAGGTGCTGGCGCTGATCGGGGAGAACGGGGCAGGCAAGTCCACGCTGATGAAAATCCTGGGTGGCGTCACTGAGCCCAGTTCTGGGAAGATCGTGATCGACAACGTCGAGTATGATCGCCTCTCGGTTTCGGAATCCCAGCGCGCCGGCATCGCTTTTGTGCACCAGGAACTCAACGTCTTCGACAATCTTGATGTCGCCGGGAATATGTTTCTTGGCCGCGAAATCCGCAACCGGTTGGGTCTGCTTGATATCGAGGCTACCCGAGAGGCGACGCGTCCGTTGCTGGCCAAAGTCGGCGCCCGGTTCAGCCCGGACACACCGGTGGAGAGCCTGTCATTGGCCGAGCGACAGCAACTGGAGATTGCCAAGGCACTCTCGATCGACGCGCGCGTCGTGATCATGGACGAGCCTACCTCGTCGCTCACCATGTCAGAAACAAGGACGCTGATGCAGGTGATCGCGGATCTCAAGGCACAGGGGATCGCGGTCATCTACATCTCCCATCGGCTCGGTGAGGTCGAGGAATGCGCCGACCGTGTCGTTGGCCTGCGGGATGGTCAGTTCGCGGGGGACTTGGTCAAGGGGGAGATTACCCACGACGCAATGATCCGGTTGATGATCGGTCGCGATCTCAAATCACTGTTTATACCGCCCGCTAGGCCAGTGGGGGAGATGATCCTGTCCCTCAGGAACGTTCGCGTCGCCGCCAATCCTGCGGCGTCCGTGTCGCTGGATGTCTATTCCGGAGAGATAGTCGGCGTTGCCGGCCTGGTGGGCGCCGGGCGGACGGAACTGGCAGAAACGATTTTCGGGGTCGTGCCGCCCCTCGCCGGTGAAATCCGGCTGGACGGAAAACCAATGATGGCACGATCGCCGCGCCAGGCGATCGCATCGGGCATCTATCTTGTGCCTGAGGACCGCAAGCGAACGGGCCTGCTGCTGGAAAGCGCGATTTGCGAGAATATCAGCCTGGCCGACCTGAAGTCGGTTTCGC
>JAAYDF010000080.1 GCA_012729395.1 Phycisphaerae bacterium | reverse complement strand
TTTACGTGAGACCTGGTGCGGCGGGACATCGCGTATTCAGGCCTCGGGGCGCTGGCTGACGATTGAAGAGCGAGATGCCGCTGCAGTCATTGCTCACCCGCTGGACGCTTTCGCTTGTTCGACCATGCCCTGCCCCGTGCCTCTTCCACTGGAAAGCGAGTGGCGTTCTCCTGGATTTTGGCGGTGGCTGCGGACATGAGATCCACACCCAAGTCGTTCGACAGCAGCACAAGGTATATGAAGACATCGGCCAGTTCTTTGCCAACCTCTGCTTTCTGCTGGTCGTCCAGTGTCTCGCCGTCCCGCAGCCACTGAAAGTGTTCGAGAACCTCTGCTGCTTCTATCGCCACGGATGCGGCCAAGTTCCTGGGGGTGTGAAACTGCTCCCAATCGCGTTCAGAGCGAAAAGCGAGGAGTGCATCACGCAACGTCTCAAGATCCTTGTCCACGGCCCTCACAACACCTATTCCCAGTCTGGAATCGCTTCTTCCATGCGGCTGCGGAAGAAGACCTGTGTATCCTTGTCCATGAAGTAGACGTAGCAGCCTTTTAGCGCTCTCGACAGAAGCACCCGGTATACGTTCTTGACAAGGTCAACGAACCTCTCGTGGGATCGCTTGACCACTGTGTCGTGGGAGCAAGCCGGTTGGCCGACCCAGCCCTGGCCTGAGCGGTAGACGAGATCAGGTCCGAAAATCACACCGATGTAGTCGAACTCGAATCCTTGCGCGGTGTAGATGCATCCAACCTGATGCACGCCGCGGGGATCATATGCCCACAGACTTTCTTTGGGAACCTCCGGGCTCAAGTGACCAGCGTCAGATCGGGCGTTCCAGGGTCTTTGGAAGTTCCCGATCACGACATCGTCAACCAACGTTCCGTCGGGCTTCGGTTTTGACCACGGCCAACAGAATCCCGCCGCGAGCCTCGCGGTGTTGCCTGCCGTGACTTTCTCCTGGATGGCTGCCTCCAACTGCTCGGGCGAATCCATGATCTGGAAGTCGAAAGCCTCATTCTTGTTCCACAAGACGTTTGCCGTTCGCTCGATACCAAGGGTGTTCTCTATCCAGTTCACAAAGCCGGTCGAGCCTAGACAACGGAACTGAGCTTCCAGTTGGTAGTCGTGGAGAGTGGCGCCGTGAGCTGTTGCCGCCTGCTTGATCACTGTGGCGGAACCAATCTCTCCGGGCCTGACAACTTGTCGGTCGTCCACGAAGAACACCAACACTTTTCCCGCCGACAGCAACTCATCGATTTGCAGACGATCCGATCGCTTTGCTGCCTTTGTGAAGCGGCTGTTGCTGGTCTCGCGGATTCGGTGGGACTCGTCGCAGATGAGCACGTCCACCTCGTTGAAGTCCGCCTGCGTGTAGTTGTTGAAATACTTGATCTGAACCTTAGCTCTTGGCCCAACGATCTGCCGGAGTGTCTGGGTGAATGCGCGCGAACCTGTCACATAGTGAGCATTCAGGCCCTCTCGAGAGAGTGCTGCCAGGAGGTTGAGAGCGATCACGGACTTCCCGGTTCCCGGGCCGCCGCGTACGATGATGGCAGCCTTCTGCCGCTGGTCGAAGCCCGTGTGCGCGGTTGCCATGACGCGCTCGAAGGCGACTAATTGTTCATCCAGAAGGACATACTCGGGCCTGCCGTCCAGAACGCTTCCCACGTGATCGAGCAGCTTCTTGCTCGGCCTGAACTTGCCGCTAAGGATTCGCCTCAGCGCCTGCTGGTCGTCGCCTTTCACGAGCGTCTCTCTGAGGAAGCTGGTCAGTCTGGCCGCATCGTCGGCAGTGAACACCGGACAGTCTGCGAGATAAGGCGCGTACTGCGAAGCAAACAGGTCGTCACAGGGCTCTGGGAGGTAGTTGTGGAGGTAGGCACACGCACGGAGACCGATTGGAGCCGGGTCTTCGTAGAAGGCGGGCTGGTAGTCGGCAAGATATGACATATATTGGCCGACCTGTACCGAAGGGTGCAGAACATCGCGGTTGGCTCCGGCGACGAAAGTCACCACGCGTTCGACGTCCCCGGCGACGCACTTCTCCCACTGCTTCAGTTCGATGATCGCCGCTTGCTGCCGTCGTTGCCCGTCCAGTCCTGTGATGAGACAGTCTAGCCGCTTGGAGGTCATCGGAAGCTCGTATTCAAGCAGAACGCCGTGCTGCCGAAAGCCTGCGTGCTGGAACAGCATGGAGACGGCGGCCAGTGAATTGCGCCACGAGTTGACCTCACTCCGAGAAGCCTCTCTTCTGTAGGACTGGAAATAGGCCGTGCGGAGCTTGTCGGCGATGCGATTGTGGACGTTATCAGCGATGAATTCCTCGCTGGAGCCCGCGTAGAGCCTCATGGTTCGCCTCCCGCCGCTTCGGCGCGCTCAGCTTGGAGAAGCCTCTGCATGGCCGTGAAGCGCGAATCGGCGTAACGCAGGAAGATCAGGCCCAGGACGGGCATGGAGTATTCGGAGGCCTTGAGCTTGGAGTTGG
>JAAYDF010000079.1 GCA_012729395.1 Phycisphaerae bacterium | reverse complement strand
GCGCTCGGGGCTCGTTGGTCGAGATGGCAAGTGGGGTTCTTGAGTACGTCGCTGACGCGCCGCATCCCCGCGCTCGCGCTTGGGGCTCGTTGGCGCTTGACATTCCTTGATCGCGCTGGCGATTGGGGCTCGTTCATTGCGCTCGCGCTCGGGGCTCGTTGGGGTGCGACCCGCTCGCTCGCCCTTGGCAGCGCTGCGCGACGTCAAGGACAGGCGGTCGCGGCTCTGCGCGCCGGCGGTCGCACCGTCCGAAGGACCGCGCGGGCTGAAGCCCGCGGCTCGTTGGGTGCCCGCGGCTCCTTGGGCGACCGCGGCTCGTTGGCCCGCTAAGCCAACATGGTACGCGTCCCAGGTATACCGCCAGTGCAGCGGCACCTCCGGCAACGTGCACGCGGCAGAGGTGTTCAGGCTGTCGCGAAGTGCTGCCATGCTGTGCGTCACCTCCACGGCGAGTGCCGGGATGATGCCGAGTCTAGGCCGGGACGATGCCCTGCGGCTGAGCGAACATCGAATGTGCAACGCGCTGCCCGCGGCCCAACCTTCGCTCGGCAGGCCGCCTCCCCGTTGGCGGGGGCAAGAACCCGGCTTGGGGATCGCTGAGCCGACTGTCGCCATAGGCCACTCACCCAAGGTAGCGTACCACCAAGGGCGGGTCAACTCCCAGAACCAATAATTGCCGTACAGAATCACGCCGGCGTAAGTGTTGAGACGGTTCGTGGGGGGCAGCTTGTGGAGGGTTGGTGGGCATCCGTGCAGGACGAGACGGGGCACAAGCGGCTCGGGGGGAGGATGCCGCACGCGACATCGCTTTGCGCGGAGCGATGAACAGGAGTTGGGAGCAAACGCTTGCCGGCGTCTCATCGCGCCAGCAGATCGAGCATCTGTTGCATTTCGTCGGCGGCATGATGGTCGCCGGCGGCCTTAGCGGTTACGATCCCCTGTCGCAATGTCTCGGCGGCGTCGGCGGTACGCTGCGTTTTGACCAGGGCGTTGGCCTTCTGCATATAGGCGGGCACGTAGCCGGGCTCGAGCTCGAGCACCCGGCCGAACTGGGCGAGGGCCTCGTCGAATCGTTCCTCCCGCACCAGAGCCATGGCCAGAGAGAAGTTCAGGAAGACATCGTTCGGTTCGGCCGCCAGCATCCGCTGGACCTGTTCAATTCGCGGCATGACCTTGGTCTCCTGCGGGGATCAGCAAGCCGACCCCGCGGTACTGCATTTCACACTCCACTGTAGCCGTCCTCGGGGTGCGTGAAAAGGACGTGACCGATCTGGGCTTTGACTGGACATTTCGCCGTAGCCGGCTGAAGTCGAGGATCGCGATGGCCCATCGCGGCCCCCCTCTTCGCCACGGGCGGCAGGCGGGGACATCATCCGCGGGTGGTACGCCTGTCAGCGGTCAGGCGGCCGGCAGAAACTGGAGCAACAGGCGGCGCTGCCGCGGGCCGTCGAACTCGCAGAAATAGAGACCCTGCCAGGTGCCAAGGACCAAGCGGCCGTCCTCGACCAAGACCATCTGCGACATGCCGATCAGTGAGCACTTGATGTGGGCGTCGCTGTTGCCCTCACCATGAAGGTACGAGGCCTCCCTATGCGGGACGAGCTGCTGGAGTTTCCACAGCACATCGTGGACCACGTCGGGGTCGGCGTTCTCCTGGATGGTGATGCCGGCCGTGGTATGCGGCACGAAGCAGACGACGCAGCCGTTTGTCAGGCCGGCCTGGCGAACCGCGGCCTGGACTTCCGCGGTCACGTCGATCATCTGGCAACGCTGAGTGGTGGGGACGGTGAGTGATTCCATGATCTGGTGCCTCCCTGGGGCGAACGGTTGGGGCCTGCGCGGACCGCGCTCTATAATGGCGGATCGGGCAATGGTTGTCGACAGCGGCTGGTGAAATGAGGCCCGCATGACAAGCGGATCGCGCACCAAGGTAGTCGTCGCGATGAGCGGCGGCGTGGATTCCAGTGTAGCCGCGTGCTTGCTGCATGAGCAGGGGCACGAGGTGGTGGGGCTATTCATGCGTACCGGAGTCGAAGGCGTCACCGCGTCGGCAGACGCCCGCGATCCGGACCCGGTGGCCGAGCGACATCGCGGCTGCTGCAGTGCCCTGGATGCCTCGGATGCCCGAGCGGTGGCCGGCCGGCTGGGCGTGCCGTTTTTTGCCCTGAACTTCAAGGCGGACTTCGAGCGGATCATCGACCACTTTGCCGGTGAATACCTTCGTGGGCGCACGCCCAATCCTTGCGTCATGTGTAACGAGTACCTGAAGTTTGGCCGGCTGGCGGAATACGGCCGGGCGGTAGGCGCGGACTTCGTCGCCACCGGTCACTACGCGCGCATCGACCGCTGCGGCGACGAGTACTGCCTGCGGCGCGGCCGCGATACGGAGAAGGACCAGTCGTATGTGCTGTTCGGCATGGGCCGCGAGATGCTGTCGCGGACGCTTTTCCCGATCGGTGAGCTGACCAAGGAGCAGGTGCGGGCGGAGGCGAGGCGGTTCGGGTTGCCGATCTGCGACAAGCGTGAGTCGCAGGACATCTGCTTTGTGCCGGACCGCGACTATGCTCGGGTGGTTCGTGAGCGTCGGCCCGACAGCTTCGTGCCGGGGGCCATCGTCGACCGCGAGGGGCACGAGGTCGGTCGACATGAGGGCATTGCCCATTTCACGGTTGGTCAGCGGCGGGGATTGCGGGTGGCGATGGGTAAGCCGATCTACGTGACTCGGATCGATGCGAAGGATCACACGGTGACCATCGGCAGCCGCGAAGATCTCGCCGCCGATCACCTGGAGGCATCGAGTGTGCGTTGGCTCATCGAGCCGCCGACGCACCCGCTGCACGTCGAGGTGAAGATTCGCTATACCCACCGGCCGGCGGCAGCCGTCGTCGAGGCGATTGGGCCGGATCGCGTTCGCGTCGCGTTTCGCGAGCCCCAGACCGCGATCACGCCCGGCCAAGCGGCAGTGCTCTACGACGAGGACATGGTCCTGGGCGGCGGCTGGATCGACCACTGAGTATGGGGCAACGAACCGCGGCTCTTTCGTCCATGGCTCCTTGGCCCGCATCCGTCCGCTTGAGTGACGAAGCATGCTGGTTGTGTTTCACCATGGTGCCTTGGGCGACTTCGTGCTTGCGCTGTCTGTGATTCAGGCGGTGCGGACTGCGACCAGATCCGCGCATGTTATTGCCGTCGCCTCGGCATCATCCGCCGTCGTCGCCGCCGGCCGAAGCGCGGTCGACGAGCGATGGTCGCCGGAACAGGTTGGCCTGCACACGCTATTCGGTGAGGACGGCCCGCTCGATGGACGGCTGGAGAATCTGCTGGGGCAGGCCCAGTTGGTGTTGAGTTTCCTTGGCGACCCCGAGTTGCCCGTGCATCAGCGTCTGCGTGCCGCCACGTCCGCGCGGCTCGTCGCCATCGATCCGGTCCCCACCCCCCGGACGCTCCAGGCACGCGTACACATCACCGAGCAATGGGCGCAGGCGATTCGGGAGGCGGGCTTGTCGCTGCCCGATCCGTCGCCGGCCGCGATCCATCTGCCGATCATCCAGCATGCGAGACAGGCTGACGACCAGCGATCGCGGGTCATCATTCATCCCGGCAGCGGTGGCCGGTCCAAGTGCTGGCCGTTGGCCGACTTCCTCACCTTGGCGGATGCCATGGCCGATGTGGAGATCACCTGGATGTTGGGGCCGGCGGAATGCGAGCCCGGGGATGAGCGATTCGAAGCCCTTCGCCGACGCAGCAACACAGAACGAGAGTCCCTGATGGTAATGCCCGATCTGCAGGACGCCGCCGAGCGGATCGCCGGTGCCGATCTGTACCTTGGCAATGACAGCGGCATGACCCATCTCGCCGCGGCGCTCGGTGTGCCGACGGTGGCGGTTTTCGTGATGTCCGATCCGCGAATCTGGCGCCCGTTGGGCGAGCATGTCCATGTCATCTCGGGCGGATCCTTTGACCTCGGACAGCTTGGGGGTCTTTTGACGCCGGGGCGGTGGCACCGCTAGACTTGCGCCGTACACACTCTCGTTCTCGGAAAGATCTGCGGACACAAAAGGAGGACTCTGCCGTGTGTGAATCCTGTTCATCGGGTGGTCTGGATCGGCGTGAGTTTCTGGCGGCGGCGGGCGTGGTCGGTGCGGCGGGGTATCTGGCCGCGGCGAGGGGCGACGAGGCGGCGGAAACGCTCACCTTGCCGTTGCCCAAAAAGGAGAAGCAGCCGGCCAAGCTGTGGGTCGCTTTTCTGTATCCACCCGCGGAGGTTGTGAACGCCGGCCAGAATGAAGATACCTGGGCCAAGCACCACTGGTTCACCTGGCCCGGCAACCAGTTCGATCCGGAGGCGCAGGAACGCAAGTTCACCGGCAAGATCACCGAGATAGCCGGGAAGTTGGGCATGGACGTTCGGTTCATGTCTCCGGCCATCTACCAGGAGGCCAAGGTGAACGAGTTCATTGAGCGGGCGAAGGCCGCCGAGCTGGACGCCGTGCTGATCGTCAACTTCTGGAACTCGTTCTCCAAATGGTCCCACCGCATGGCCACGGAGTCGGCTCCAACGGCGATTGTCTATCATTCAGTGGGCTCGAACCACCAACTGCCGCCCGACTATCTGCGTCATGCGGAGGGGATCTACTATATTCACTCGATCGAGAACTGGGACGAGATCGAGCGCGGCCTCCGTGCGGTGCGGGCCAAGAAGATGCTCGCCCAGAGCCGAATGCTGCGGATTTCAGGCCGAACCCCGACCGTGAAGCGCAGCCTCGAAGCACGGCTCGGCGTCGACGTGATCGAGGTGCCGGCCGCCGAGTTCAACGATTTGTTCGACAGCATCGAGACCGACGACGCGATGGTGCGCGAGGCCATGGAGCTCAAGAAGCGGGCCACCAGGGTCGTCGATGTTGAGGACCGGTACTTCATCGACGCGATCCGGGCCCACCGCGTGGTCGCCCGGATCATGGAGCGGTACGGCGCCGACGCCATCACCATCGAGTGCCTGCAACTCAAGCACCGCAAACCTTGCATCAGCTTCGCGACCCACAACGGCGACCTGGTACCCTGCGGATGCGAAAACGACTACAACGCCACGTTGACCCTGATGCTGGGCCGCTGGCTGTTCGATCGGGCGGGCTTCCAGCATAACCCTGAGTTCGATACCAGTGACAACCGTTACTTCGGCGCACACTGCACGTGTGCCTGGAAACTGCATGGGCCGCAGGGGCCTTCACAGGAGTACCTTGTCCGGCCGTTCTTCCACCAGTTGCCCAAAACGCCGGCCCTCGATGTGCAGTGGACCCCCGGCGAGCCGGTCATCCTGGCTAAATACCACAGTGGACAGGACAAGCTCGCCTGTTGGACGGGTAAGGTCATCGAGTCGCCGACCTCGCCCCCGACCGGGGGATGCGCGACCCGTTTCCTGATGGACGTTGACCGCGTCGACGATGTCTGCACGATCTACCCCGGGCCGCACCCGATCCTCTATTGCGGCGATTGCGGGGATGCCCGGCGAATGAAGGCGTTTGCCAAGATGTACCGCCTGACGCTGGACGGGAACGTGTAGCCGTCGGGGGCGACGGGGGTTTCGGCGTCTTTGTCGCGAAGAGGCAGGCAGAGCGCAGACCTTGTTCGCGGATTCTCAGTTTCTCGTGGAGCTACGGTTTTGCGGACAGTACGGTTTGGAATCATTGGTGCGGGGTTGATGGGTCGCGAGTTCGCCAGCGCCGCGGCACGCTGGTGCCATCTGCCGGAGATGCAGGTTCGACCGGAGATCGTTGCCTTGTGCAAGCGGAACCCGGCCGCCGCGGGTTGGTATCGCGAGCATTTCCCAGCCATTCGGCAGGTGACCGACGACTACCGGGCATTGCTGGCTAACCCCGAGGTCGAGGCGGTCTACGTGGCCGTGCCGCACAATCTGCACGCGGAGATCTACTGTGCGGCCATCGAGGCGGGCAAGCACCTGATGGGCGAGAAGCCGTTCGGCATCGACCTGGCAGCCAACCAGGCGATCCTGGCCTGCGCCCGGCGGCACCCCGAGGTCTTCGTGCGCTGCTGTTCGCAGATGCCGTTCTTCCCCGCCGTACAGCGCATCGGCCGACTCATCGACAGCGGGGCGATCGGTACGGTCATCGAAGTGGAAACAGGTTTCCTGCATTCCAGCGACCTCGACGCCAACAAGGCGATCAACTGGAAACGCATGATCGAGGTCAACGGCGAGTACGGGGTCATGGGCGATCTGGGGATGCACGCCTGTCATCTGCCGTTCCGGGCCGGCTGGCGGCCGCGTAACGTGCGGGCCTTGCTCAGCGATATCGTCAAGGAGCGCCCCGACGGCCGAGGCGGACGCGTACCCTGCCGCACCTGGGACAACGCCACGCTGTTGTGCGAGATGGAAGACCCCGCGACCGGTCAGCGTTTCCCCTGGACGTTTAAGAGCCAGCGCATCGCCCCGGGCGAGAAGAACACCTGGTACGTCCGCATCCTGGGCACTCGCACCTCTGTGAGCTTCTCGACGCGCGATCCCAAGCGGCTGGACATGCTCGAATACACCGGCGGCGAGCAGATCTGGGGACAGGTGCAGATGGGCATGGAGACGGCCTACCCGAGCGTGACCGGCGGCATCTTTGAGTTCGGCTTCTCGGACGCCGTGCAGCAGATGTGGGCGGCGTATTTGTACGAACTGCACCACGGCAGCGTGCCGAGCCGTTTTGCCGGGTGCGTCACGCCCGACGAGGTGGCCCTCAGCCATCGCCTGTTCACCGCGGCGCTGGCCTCGCAGCGCAGCGGACAGACGGTTCGCCTCGAAGACGCGAGTTAGCATCTCCGCAATGCACAATGCTTTCCCGTAGCTGTCGCCCCCCGCGGCGACCGGCGTGGCGGGGCGGACAGGCTGTGGCGACCGGGTTCCGCTCGGCGATGGAGTTCCACCCGCCGGCCGCCACAGGGGGCGGCCGCTACCGAGGGACGACCGCCACAGGGGGCGGCCGCTACCGATGCATTTCGTCGGTCGCCGGGGCCGGCCGCCGGCTCCACCAGACCATGGCCAGCCCAGCCACGATCATCAGCAGGCCCATCCCCAGGTTGAGTTCAACGGCCAGCGCGCCTCTGACCCACGGAAGAACGACCATCATCAGTAGCCCGATGATCACCACGCAAATGCCCACCACCCGGAAAGGAGAGATGGCCAGCACCCCCTCGGCGGTGTGCAGGTCCTCATCCATACCGCCGATGGGAATCCCGAGGCGATCCAGGAATGCGGCCGCCCGTTGCCGCTCGGCATGGCTGGGCCGAACCAGTTGGTTGACCACGAGAATCGTCACCAAGGTGACCACGGCGGTGGTGCAAACGATGAGGTTCTCAAGTTTCCATTTGGCACCCCAGAGGATGCCTTCATCGGGTATCCAGCCGAAGAGGCTTTCCGGCCAACGGATGAGCATGACCAGACCGACAGCCACACCGACGAGGAAGCCGGCCAACGCACTGGTGCTGTTCACGCGGCGCGAGATGAGGCCCCAGAGCATGGGAATGGCCACCGGCGGAACGGCCACGCTAAACAGGGTGACCATCGAGCGGAAGAGCGCGTCTCCGCCGTGGGCCGCCGCCATGGTCATCCAGAAGGCTATTCCAATGGAGATCACGCCCGCCAGCAGGGTCATGAGTCGGCCGACGAACACCAGTTCCTTTTGCGACGCATTGGGGCGGACCAACCGCTGGTACACGTCGTTGGTCATGACGCTGGCGCAGACGTTGAAGTCGGTGCTGAGCATGGACATGGTGGCCGAGAACATCGCCGCCACCACCAGGCCCAGCAGGCCCGCCGGCAGCAGCATCATGCACAGCTTGGGGTAGGCCTCGTTTGAATCGCTCAGCTCCGGCAGGAAGTAGCGGCCCAACATGGCGGGCATGAACATCAGCGGCGGCGTGACCACGTTGAGGGCCACCACCAGCCACCCGACCTTTTGGGCCTCGCGCTCGTTGGGCACGCAATAGTAGCGCTGCACGAGGCCCCAGTTTACGCTGTAAGACAGGCAGTAGAGGCAGACGGTAACCGCGATGTAGACCCAACTGTACTCGTCGCTGAGCAGGTTGAAGAACCCCGGCGGGGCCCGCTCGATCATCGCGTCGAGCCCGCCGGTCGCGTCGAAGGCCGCCTTGACCGCCAATGGAAAGAGGATCAGCACCGCGGCCATCATGATCACGAACTGGAGGAAGTCGGTGACGGTCACCGCCCACAAACCGCCCATGAAGGTGTACGACAGCATGATGATGCCGGCCCAAAACATGCTGGTACGCAGGGCCGAGGCCATCTCCTCCTCGGTCTCGCCGCCGGTGCCGAGGAGGATGACCAGGAAGGTGCCGATCGCAACCAGCTTGAGGGCGTCGTCGATCAGCTTGACCGGCACACCCTGCCAGGCAAAGAGCTGCCGGATGACCGAGTTGTAGCGGGATTCGAGGTATTCGACCGGGCTGGTCAGTCTTGCCCGTCGCCAGCGTTTGGCGAAGAAGATGACGCCGAAGGCCGCCGCCGGCACGCTGACCCAGTAGAAGGTCACGCCGCCCAGCCCGTACTTGTAGGCCAGGCCCGAGTAGGCGATAAACGCGAACGCGCTGAAGCTGGACATGTAGTAGGACACGCCGCTGAGCCACCAGGGGATGCGGTTCCCGCCGGTAAAGTAGTCCTTCATCGCCTTCATATAGCGGTAGAAGTAAACGCCGATGCCCAGCATGAGCACGAAGTAAGCGATGATGATGAAGTAGTCGGCAAAGATCAGTTTGTTCTGCGTTGCCAGCAGCATTGCGTCAGTGCCTCCCGGAACTTAGCATCGCGTCATGAGCGACTCCATACAGCGAAGCGCGGGCGATCGCTCGCGCGATGCGTCTACCTGGGCCACCGTTCATGCCGACCGAGTCACCACACGGGCTAGAGCCCGCGGCGCCTTCGGGGCAACGGGGATCACTGTGGCCCTTGTCGTACTGAGTCACCTGCCGACGGCGCTTGGTACAACCATGCTGCCGCGCGACTACTCGACGGGCGTTCAACTGATCCGGGACGGCAGTGCGTGCTGCACTATCATCCACCCGGCCGGCGAAGGCCCGTGGCCCGAACTGGCCCGACGGGTGGCCGAAGCCATCCAAGCCCTCGGCGCACCGCAAGTCGAGGTGCTCTCCGATACGCAGGCCATCCCCGAACGACTCGCCCCCATTCCCGAGCGTCTGCGGGGCCGAACCCTGATTCTTCTGGGGGATGTCAACACCAACCGGGCCATCTTCCCGCTCTACGCCAACTACTACACCTGCTGTGATGCCGACTATCCCGGCGGAGCGGGTTACGAGTTGCGGACTATCGTGCGACCGTTCGGATGGGATGTCAATTATCTCCTGGTCGGCGGGAGCACCCAGGCGGGTGCGGCCGCCGGCGCCGAGCGATTGATCGCCGTACTGAAGACCCAGCCCGCCCGCCGTAACGTCGAGCTACCCTATACGCTCGAGGTCCAACTCGGGCCGGCGCAGGTCCGCGTCCTCGCCCCCTACCTGGCGACCGCCGACGAAGACAAGCCCTTCGAACCCCCAGCCGGCAAGGGCCAATACGGCCAAGCCCGCGACCAGTTCACCGGGAATGCCCACTTGTACTTCTACACCGGCCGGCCGGTCTTCGCTCGCCGGGCCAGCGACTGGGCGATCTTCCTCACCGAGTACGACAAGGAAGTCCCGTTCTTTCATTCCGACGATTACCGGCTTCAGGACCTCGCGACCGCATGGCGGCGGGTCAGTTGCAGCCCCGCATTCTCCGCCGAAAACCGCCTGCGAATCGACAATCGCGTCTACGCCACCATCGACGACCAGG
Organism: Phycisphaerae bacterium; assembly: GCA_012729395.1. Taxonomy (GTDB): domain Bacteria; phylum Planctomycetota; class Phycisphaerae; order UBA1845; family PWPN01; genus JAAYDF01. Next base: position 20,866 of record JAAYDF010000079.1, on the reverse strand, counting down.
CTACGAAATGGTGGCGAGAGAAAGACGCGGATCGCGGCATCGGCATGCGACACCATACCACGGGCATGCTCGGCTGGTGGACATTCATCCGGCTCGCTCAGGAACTCGGCGTTCCCGGCCCGGACGCCGACAGACAGCTCCGCCAGTGGCGCACCGAGGCCGAGGACTACCTTGAAGGTCTGCTGCGTCACTACTGGGACGACGCCGACGACTACCAATCCGCCGACTCTATCCAGAACACCGCCAGCTACGCCCTGCAACAAGGGCGCATGGAGTGGTTTACCAGCGGCTTGGGCCGGCGGGCCGCCGAGCGGCTGCTTTCTGTCACCGATAACCGCGGCTGGTACGCGGGCATCATGGGCTATGGCGAGGCCCTACCGGGCTGGGAACACTTCACCCTCAACGGCGGCCTGCTCCTGGGCTCCTGCGCTTTTGTCTACCAGGACGGCACGTTCAAGTGGATCCTCGAGCGCTTCCCCGCTCTGCAATCTTCATGGCGATCGCTGCACCCGTTCGGCCTCGCTCAGTTCGCCACCGGCCCGCGGCTTGAACCACGCCAGCCCGCCTGGCTGCACGGCTCGCAGGTCGTCCGCTTCACCCCTTACCGCCTCAACCTCATCAACACCGGCGACTTCCTCCAAACAGAGATCATGGACGGCTACCGCCTGACCGGGCTGGCCGCCCGACCGGTCAGCGAAGAGCTCGCCTTCGACAAGCTGGTCATTCGCTCGCGGCCCGAGCCTGACGGCAGCTACCTGGTCCTCCAAGGCATGGCCGCCGTCACGCTCAGCACCATCGACATGAACAGCATCATCCGCCACACCGATCGCGGCAAGCTGTGGCTGCTGCACAACACCGCCCGGCGGTCACTGTACTTCAAGAACGGCGTCTACATCAGTCGCGGGCTCAATGACGAGCCCATCCCCGCGGCCTGCGAGTTGATCGCCCATGCCGACTTCGATCGTGCCGCCTTGGCCGCCAGCCGCCTGCCCGACTATCGCGGCACCACCTGGACCCGCCATTTGGCCGCCCTGCATAACCAGTACACCTTGGTCATCGACCAGATCCGCTTCCACGAGCCCGGCCGGTACGTCACCTGCGGCACCTGGCGCACGCCCGGCTTCGCGGTACTCCATGGCAACAAGTGGACCAGCCGACAGGAAGAAGCCACCTTCACGCTGCTCTCCGGGCCGGATGTCGACCTCGCCAGCGAACGGGCTCCCGAACGCGACGGTGCAACTCGGCCCACCGTCCTTCGCCAATCGCGCTCGCTCGACGTCCAGCCCGGCGACGACCTGTTCATCGAGAGCCTGCTGTACTCGTCGGCGCCCGGTCATTCGAGCGCGTTCGAAATCCGTCGCCCGAGCCCGGGTACGCTGCTGATCCGTGATGCCGCGGCCGACGACGGCAGCGCGAGCCTGCATCTGGCCGCAGTGGGCACCGACACAGTCAGCTTGGGCGATCTGAGCACCGACGCGTCCCTTTTGCTGCTCACACCGCCACGGGGCTACCTTGCGGGCGGCACGCATATCGTGTTGGCGGGCCGGCGCATCGCGGCCAAGGACGGAGCGGTCACCCTGGACCAGGCCGACGCCGCACACGTGGAAGCCCTGCTCGTCGACCTGTGGAACAAGGGCAAAACCAAGCGAGGGGCGCCAGCTCCGGAGGGGTCTGTCCAACCCGGCCGCCGGCCGGTAGTCCGCTGGACTCATCTCAGCCGAGCCGACCACGGCCCGCTGATCGACGGCGTTCGCATCGAGCCGCGAGCCAACGTCGCCGGCCCGACCGCGCTTTCATCGGATTGGGTGCTGCCTGTTCTGGTTGCCGAGCCGAGGCTCGCTCCGCCCCGCGGCACCGGATTAGGGCCTGCCCTTCAGGCACCCCCGAGCCCCTGCGATCAGCAAGCGACCGGCCAGTCTGCGTCGATGACCGAGGCCTGCCTCTCGCCCGCCGTCGGCGCCGAGTTCTTCATGCATCTTCCGGGATCGCGACGCATTGGCGAGCTGGCCCTGTTCTGTGACCCGGTGTTCAACGCGTTGCAGCCGTTGCCGCCGGCCGCGATGAAAGTCGAGCTGGCCTTCAGCCGAGACGGCTTCATTACCGATAGCCGCACCCGCGAAGTCACCGTGCCCCGCGAGCTTTCCTACCACAACCTCTACAAGGGCCACGCCTACCTCTTCGAGTGCTACCGCATGGCCGAGCTCGACGAGGAGGCTTCCGCGGTTCGCGTTCGCGTGCTCGACGCCCCCCGGGCCAGCATGCTTCTGGCCGACGTGCGGGTGCGTTCGACGGAACATGATCTTGCCCGGCCCGTCCGCATCCATCTTGCCGATCTGAACAACGACGGCTGCTCGGAGATCCTCGCCTGGACCCCGGAGGGCGATCTGACTGCCGTCACCGCCGTGGGCGAAGTCCTCTGGCAGCAACACTGGCCGGCCGGCATCCTGGCGGTCGATGCCTGGCATGTCGACGGCGACGACCGGCCCGCGGTGTTCGTCAGCCGTACCGATCGCTGGGTGACTGTGTGTGATACCGACGGCAATACCCGCTGGGAAGCCGATTTCCGCGACATGAACCGCATCACCGACGGGCGATGCTTCAGCGACGGCAACGCGATCTATGGCATGGTCGCCTGGCCCCCGCCGGCTGTCGCGAGGACCAAGGCAACTTGTTGCCGTTCGTCAGGTACGCCTGATCACGTCCATCAACAAGTTGACTCGGTCCTCGATGGATCGGTAACCCGCGGCCCCGGTCGGCAGATCCTCCTGCTCACCGGATACTTCTTCGCGGCCCTGTTCGATGCCCACGGCGAGTTCGTCGAATGCTTCCGCCGCGACGGCCACTTCACCCAGTCACGCCTCGTGCCGCCCGGGCTGGCTAACAGCGGGCACCTCGCCATGCGCAGCGACATTCCCTGGACCGGCCCCGTGCCGCTCACCTGGCACAGCGACGACCTCAAGACCCCGTACGCGAAATGCTCGGTGCCCAACGGCCCCGCCGTGGCCATGGAATTGGCCGACTTCGACGGCGACGGCTCGGCCGAGGCCATTGTCGTGACCGAGCAGGGGCTCGGCGTCTACAGCGCCAAACCACCGCATACCCGCTGGGAGCAGATGACCGACTCGCCGCCCGTCGGCGTCGGCGTGATCCCCGCCTCCGGCAACGGCCCACCGCAGATCGTCTACGGCCGCGAAGATGGATACCTCTTTGTCGTGGCGCACGATGGCCGAGTCATCGGCTCAACCCTGCTCGATGAGCCTATCCGCTGCCTGACCGCCCTGCGCAACGCCCAGGGCGAGCCGATCGCCGTGGTCGGCACGGCCGGCGCGTTGCACGCGATGAATCTCCCCGACTTCTCCCCGCGTTGGACGCACCCGGCCGCCTGCCAATGGGTCGGCACACTCACCGACTCTGGCAATCCGGCCATCCTTGCGGTGACCCGTACGGGCGAGCTCCAGTTCATCGATCCGTGAGAAGGTGCGTGAAGAGTCGGCGCTGTCCGCAGCACGGCACATGTGCCTAAGCGATTCCGCGGTTTTTCGCCCCACTTCTTTTGACATCCTGAGATAGGGTCGTGGCAGCTTACGGCGGTCACACCTCTTCAACCACCACGGCGGTGCCATAGGCATGTAACTCAGCCGCGCCCTGCATGAGCTCGCTGGTGCTGAACCGTACGTTAATCACCGCGTTGGCCCCAAGCTGCTGCGCTTGGGCGAGCATGCGCTCGAGGGCTTCACGCCTGGCCTCGGTCAGCAGTTCGGTGTAGCCCTTCAACTCGCCTCCGATCAGGTTCTTGAGGCCGGCCATCAGGTCACGGCCCACATGCTTGGCCCGGATGGTGTTGCCCTGGACCAAGCCCTTCACCTCGCGAATGCTGTACCCGGGAATGCTCTCAGTATTGACCACGATCATGAAGATGTCCCTCGCGATAGACGTGGCCCCATCACCGGGAGCCGGCGGGATTATCCAGCCGCCTCCCTTGGCTGTCAACGGACCGCCTACGCTGGGGTCGCCTGCGGGTGCATCCGCCGTTCAGTGGCAAGTTGCCAAAAGCGAAGTATCGAGGGTGGCATGGGTCGGTACTCCGACCCGTGGCCAAACACGGACAACCACTGGTCTGGGTACCGACCAGTGCCACCCAGTGCCCCTGAAATTCGGATGCACCCGTCGCCCACAATGCGAGGGTCACTGCATCCGGGTCGGCTCGATGCGACGCACGGCTTCGGTCAGGGCCAGGTCGGCGAGCTGGTCGGCTGCCACGGTGCCGACGACCAAGCGGGCGGGCACGGAGGTGCTCTCCACCTTGAGCCCGGCATCGCGCAGCCTCTGTATCGTGCCCTGGTCCGTCTCGCGGACCAGCACGGTCACCAGCAGGCGGTCACCGACCCGCGGCAGGCTTTCCGCCGCGGCCGCGTCGGCCGATCCTTCGACCAGCCCGTACAGCCGCTCGTCCAGCCGGGCCTGCAAGGTGAGCTTGCGTTGGCTGGCCCCAATGGCCTCGCGGACCTGATCGGCCAGCTTGGCAATCTGCCGATCGCGCTCCGCGGGGGCGAGCTTCTCGTCGCTCAGGATACGGTGCATCTCCACGCCGACCGTGTACTCCGCATCCAGTGCCGCCAGGGCGGCCGCCAACTCCCGGGCCTCGTCGACCTTACCTTCCGCAACCAAGCCGGCAATCAGCAGTGCGGTGTGCTCGCGCAATAGGAATCGCCGGGCGAGTTCCCTGCCCAGGTCGCCCTGCAACGCCGTCAGCAGATCCGGCAATGCTGCGTCCTCGGCGGCGCCGGGTACGGTCCCCACGCCCTCCAGGCTAAGCCAGTCTTCGGTGTCCGCGCTCGACTCGTCGAAGCAGAGGCCGGCAGATCCCGAAACACCGCCGCCAACCAGTCTCCCTAGACGGGCTACGCCGGCGGACCTTGGCCTTGCTGGCGTTCGGCCGTAGCTCGCCGGCGGTGCTGAGGGGGTGTAAACATGATAGCCATATGAAACCTGACCCACCGGCGACGCCTGCGCCAGGGAAGCTGAGAGACCGAAGAGTGCATCGCCAGCCAACTCCCCTGCCGGGCGACCGCCAGGCTGCTGATCCTTCACCTCTGCCTGGCCAGTGCAGTAGGATCGAAAGGAAGTCGCTATTTCGTCAGCGGCCATCATCGCGGTGTCCAGGTCCCAAGTATCACCACGACCTCTGTGCCTCGCGGGACTGCTGACTAAACGGCTCATCACATTCAACTCAGACGCCTCGCTGAGCACGCGTTCCCGGAGCGTGTCGCAGCTTGCGTCCGGGCCGAAGATGCCTTCGTAGCTGACGCCCGCGGGCATCTCGATCGGCACGGCCACCAGGACGGGCCGGCCGCCGATGGTCACCCGGCTCTTCTCCACCGCCACGAAGCTGGTGAACTGGGTCATGATCTGGAACTGCTCGCCAAGCTTGACGATCTCCTGCCGCTGCGCGTCGGGGAAGGCCCCGCCCTGGGCCGCCGCCAGATCCTGGTTCATGATCTCCTCAATGCGGCCACGGGCCCACAGCGTGGCGATCACGTCGTGTTCATCCGCCGTTTCGGGCAATTCAAGATCCAGCGTACGCTCGTAGGGGCCGTGCCCGGTCTGGCCGCGGATGGTGAGTTGGCCCTTGCCGGCCTGAGCATACCGCCCGTGCAGTACCAGCGGCTTGACGTCGAACAGGTCGGGAATCTGCGCGGGCACCAGGTCGGTGACCCGCAGGCCGTCGCTGAAACTGAGTTGCACGTCGGTGAGCACCGGTGTCTGGATGCGCTGAGTGAACCGCCGCACGGCCTCCTCGCCGTCGCTCTCCAGCAGCACGTACTCGGCCTCGCCGCGGCCGGCCCGGGCCATGCCATCGAGCAGGTAGCGGTTGACACTGTTACCGATGCCGAAGCTGAACACGCGGGTGGTCGCGGCGTTCTTCTGCACCGCGTCGATGATGGCCATGTCGTTGCCCACGTAGCCGTCGGTCATGAAGCAGACCACGCGGATGGGACCGGCGGCACGTTCGCCGGCGATGCGCCAGTTTCTTACGTCAAGCACACGAGTGCGATCGCGGGTGATCCAGTGACCCTCGAACACGAGGGCCTTGTCGCGATGCTCGACAAACGCGCTGGGCAGGCCATGCACGGGAATCTTATGCCCGTCGAGAACGATCTCGCAGCCGGCCACGCCGTCTGGGCCGATCTTATGCGTCCCACGCATGATGACCTGCATCTGCCCAGCGGGGACGTGCACGCGTACCGCGCGCCCGTCGGCCGGCAACTCGAGCAGTCGCAGGGGACTCAACTCGGCCGATCCACCGTCGGCCGCGGTTTGCACCAGGGCAGCGTTGATCGCCTTCATCATCTCCGTTCCGCCACTGCCCTGGCGGCTGGCGAGGAAGTCCTGGGCCTCTTTGCGGTTGGCCGGGGTGAACGGTCGCGGCTGCTCCCAAAGGATGTGCGTGTCGCCCGCGAAGGTAATCAGGTTGAAGGTGTCCTGCGGGCGCAGAGCGTCGATCGCCTTGCTCATCACCGCCTTGGCCTTCTCGATGGGGAAGCCGTTCATCGAGCCGGACGTGTCCAGCACGAAGATCAACTCGCGGGCTACGGCCTGCTCATCCGTCACCCGGTCCGGCGGGGCAAGGATCAGCGTGAAGAACTTGCCGTGCTTGCCGGCGTGCGTGAAGGTCGCCTCCTGCACGGTGTCGGCGGTCTGTCGCCAGTTGAGCACGAAGTCGCGGTTGGGAATCTCGCCGGCCTTCATCAGCTCGTAGGTCACACGCCGTGGCAGACCATCGTCGCGGTTGACTGCCCCCCTGCTAACGATGTCATGCAGGACGGATTGGACGTCGCGGATGCCCGGCCCGCCGGTATCGATGGTGATGCGCAGAGCGATGTCGTGACCGGCCCGCTTGTCGGGCTTGACCGGCATGGGGGTGATGCGGCTGGCGTCGGGAACCTGGGTCGTATTCGGCTCAAAGCCGGTGCCCATGTCCTTGATCGCCTGCACGTCGGCGTAGAACCACCGGCCGTTGAGCTGCCCGGTGCCGTCGGTGTGCAGCGTGCCTGACTCCTTGGAGCCGTTGGGGTAGGCCGCCTCGAACCGGTACCACAGCGTCGGCTGTCCGCCGGTGACCGGTCCAGTCTCGGACTGCTCCGGTTGCGTGGGGGCGATCCAACGCGCGGCCGGCGGCGGGGAAATGGGCGTCGCGCCGTGCACGAGGGCCTTGAGTTTACCTGTCTGCAACTCGCCAAGCCCGCTGGTTGTGCCCGCCTCGCCAAGTTCCAGCTTGGCCGGCCCCAGCAGGACCAATCCGTTGCGTCGCGTCAGCCCCGCAGGCAAATCACCCAGGCTGGTCGGCACACTGCCGGGGATGTACCGCGGCCCGACCACCATGGGGAAGTCAAACGTATACTGTCCATCCTTGCTTTGCAGCAGCTCGACGTAGCTGATCTCCACGCTGATCTCCGCGCCGGGCTCGATGTTGGCAACCGACTGCGTGAAGATGTTCGGCCGTTCCTGCTCCAGCAGGCTGGCGACGTAGCCTTGCTCGCGGGCGGCCTGGTAGATCGCCCGGGCCCGCTCCCGCTCATGGACCTCACCGACCACCACCCGGTCGCCGACGGTCATGGTCATGCGGTCCACCGCCGCCCGATGGCTCAGCGGGAAGGTATAGACGGCCTCGATTTTCTCGTTCTGCGTGTTCTTGAACCGCTGCTTGAGCGTCACGCGGCTGATGAAGCCGCTGATGGCCACATCCACATCGGTGTGTTCGAGCGGGCAGGGCCCCATGACGTTGCCGTCGCGATCCAAGGCGTCCAGCCGTCCGCCCTCGGGCACCATGATGACCTGCCCAGCTTGGGCGGTGGCGCCCGACTGCGGCATGAGTTGCGACAGCAGAACAACGGCTAGGGTGATCGAAGCGGCCAATGCGGAATAGCGGTTCATGATGAGTCTCCTGATCATGCTCCGGCGGGCGGCGGCGGGCGGCGGCCCGACCGATCGCGGAGCGGCACTCTCTTGGATGCGCACCGGCGGGTCGGGTTCCGCATTTTCTTGCGAGGAAGTCTCGCGAATGCGAGCCATGAGTTGCTCGCGCAGAGCAATGGCCCGTTCGGCATGCTGTTCATGCCATTCACGCAGGAGGGCGTCGAGTTCATCCTGCGGCGGCGGCCCGGGATCGGGACCGTCGTGGTCATGCGGGTTGTCGCAGGGAGGAATCATCGCGCGGGTACCTCCTTCATCCAGGCGGCCAGCCTGTTCCGTGCACGGTGGACCAGCCGGTAATACGACGCTCGCGAGAGATTCAGAGCCTCGCTCGCCGCAGCCGGCGGGTTCGGGTCCAGGTAGCACAGGTGGACGGCCAACCGTTCGTCGTCCGGCAAGCGGTCGAGGGCCGCGGTTAGCCGGTCAAGCTGCTCCACCCGCTCGGCCATGTCAGACGGGGCCGAGGGCTCGGTTGCTGCTGAGGCAAGGTGAAGATCCATGACGGCCTGCTCCTCATGATGCCGACGTCGGGTGGCCGACCTCCGCCGTTCGGAGCACACATGGCGAGCGATGGTGTACAGCCACGGACGCAGATCGCCGTCGCTTCTGAGTTGATCGAGCTTGCGGTACGCCCGCAGGAAGGTCTCCTGGCAAGCATCCTCGGCCTCGGCTTGAGGCAGGCCCTGCCTGCACAGCGCAAGAACCACCGGCGCGTGCCGGGTGTACAGCCGGGCAAAGGCCTCCCCGTCACCCGCCCGGGCAGCCCCTGCGTCCCTGGCGTCCTCTGGCATCATGACACTCATGGCCGGCCACCGCCTCGCGTCTCAGAGTTTCCGCAGAAACCTGAGGGACACTCCCATTCTTCCTGGCCTCCCGGCTGCCCAGGGATAGCGCCCATTGTGACCTTACCGTATGCGCCTCTATGATGTCTGATACCCCCGCCGCCTGCCGAGGTGACAGCCAGGGAACCTCATGCGACGTAAATTCATCATCTCTTCCATTCTGGTCGTACTGTATCTGCTCGTTGACAGCGGGCTTGCCGCCCTGTTGATCGCCACCGCGCCCCCGCCGGCCCAGGTGGACATCAGCCGCCCCCCCTCCTGGTGCGGGCAGTCCGGCTTGAGCCGACCACCGTCACCGAGCCGATTGAGGGCTTCGGTACGGCCAGGGCCCGGCAATCCGCTCGGCTGTCCGCCCAGGCCGCCGATGAGATCATCGAGATGGCCGACGGACTCAAGGTCGGCAGCCACGTTACCGCCGGGCAGGTGCTGATCCGCATCAATCATACCGAATACCGCCAAGTCCTGACCCGGGCGGAGAGCCTGCTCGCCGCCGCCGAAGCCGAGTTGGGGCTGCTGGATGTCGAGGAAGCCAACCTGGGGCAGTTGCTGGCACCCGCCCGGCGAACGCGACTGCAGGCCGCCCGAGCGGACCATCAGGCCGCCGTAGCCATCGCCAAGCTCGACTTGGAGCGATGCGTCATCCGGGCACCCTTCGACGGCCGGGTCGCCATCGGTACCACCTGCACGTTGAGCACGCCAGCCGTCGCCAACGTCACCTGGCAAGGGCGCGCCAAGCGTATCTCCCCGGCCGCCGACAAGTTGACCCACACCTTCGAACTGTTCGTCGAGGTGGACAATACCGAACACCCACGCGAACTGGTGCCAGGCTTCTTCACGCATGCCCGCATCCAGGGCCCAACGCCGCAGAACGTGCTCGTGGTCCCCCGAGGAAGCATCCAACAGGAACACGTCTACGTCTACCAGGACGGCGAAGCCCGTCGCCGGCAGGTCCAGATCGCCCGACACCTCTCCGACCAGGCCGTGGTCACCGGCGTGAACCCGGGAGATAGGGTCATTACCAGCAACCTTGATGCCCTGTACGAAGGGCTCCATGTACGCATTGACATGGCCCAGGTCAACAAGTAAGCAAGGCGGCAAATCGGCATCGCGATAAGGCAAACCCCTCACTGGTTCCGATCGCGGAACAGCCTCTGCAAATCAACGGCCCCAACGGCCTTGCTCGCTTCGCGATCGAAACCGGCGATCCGCTTACCGCTTCGCCGTGCCCTCCTGGGCGTCCGGACCCCGATCGCATACAATCCCGATCATGAACCGATTCCGTGCCATCTGCACTATCGTGCTTCCCAGTCTCTGCGGAGTAACCCTTGCCATGGACAACACGCCGACCGCCTGGCGGTTCAGTGACGATCGCCTGGACAACGGCCTGCGCATCATGACCATGGAGGACCGCCGCGTCCCCATCGTCAGCGTACAGATCTGGTACCACGTCGGCAGCAAGGACGAAGACCCCGAGCGCCAGGGCTTCGCCCACATGTTCGAGCACATGATGTTCCGAGGCACGGACCGCATCGGCCCGCAAGACCACTTCCGCTACCTGCAGCAGGTCGGTGCCCGCGTCAACGGGTACACCAGCTTCGACCAAACCGTCTACTGGCAGGTCCTCCCCGCCGCCCACCTCGATCTGGCTCTGTGGCTCGAGGCCGAACGCCTGGGCCGCCTGCGCATCGACGAGGAGTACTTTGCCGCCGAACGCGAGGTGGTCAAGGAAGAACTCCGTATGCGGGTGCTCAACCGCCCATACGGCTCGCTTCGCGAGGAGATCTACAAGGCGGCCTTCACCCAACACCCCTACCGCTGGACGCCCATCGGCCGGCTCGATCACCTCAACGCCGCCACGGCTGACGAACTCAAGGAGTTTTTCAGAACGTACTACACGCCGAACAACGCAACCCTCGTAGTGGTCGGGGACGTCACGCGACAGGAGGTTCTGGCCAAGGCTCGGGACTACTTCGGAGACCTGCCACGCGGCCCCGAGCCGCCGCGCCTATCCGTGGTCGAGCCGCCCTTCGCCGGCCCGCAGACCGTGGAACTGACCGACAAGGCCCCGTCACCTCTGGTAGCGTGCGTTTTCCGCAGCCCCCCGGCCCGCGATGAGGAGGCCATCGTCGTCGATGTGCTGGCCCGCATTCTCGGGAGCGGCCAGAGCAGTCGCATCCACCGCGGACTGGTACAGGGCCGGCGCATCGCAGTCAACGCTACCGCCTATGCCCACCCGCTCGAGCAGGCCGGCCTCCTGGTGATGACCGCCACGCTCAAGCCCGACGCCTCCGTCGAGACCGGCGAGCAGGCCCTGATCGACGAAATCCAGAAGCTCCTCGAACAGGGCATCGACGACGCCGAGGTGGACAAAGCCCGCAACCAGGCATTGGCCGCCTACGTTCGGGCCGGCGAGACTGTGCAAGACCGGGCCAGCCAGCTCGGCTACGCCGCCGTGATCCTCGGCGACGCCAACCGGGTCAACACCAATCTGGCGCGGCTGCGAACGGTGACCCGCGTGGACATCATGGCGGCCGCCCGACGGGTGCTCGCCGACCACAACCGACTCAGCGTGCTCGTCCGGCCGGACCCCACCCCACGGGCCGGCGACAGCGTCGCCGACAAGTCCCAAGCACAGACCGAGTCGATCCCTGACCTGCCCCGGCCCGCGGACATGCCCGCCAGTGACTCTAGCCGTGCCGTAGAAGTGCCTCTCCCCGTCGTGCGCCGGCTGGACAACGGGTTGCGCGTCTTGGTGGTCAGCGATCCGGCCGTGCCCGCGGTGACCGTCACCTTCGGCAGCCTCAGCGGCTCGTCCGCCGATCCCCCCGACCAGGCCGGCCTTGCCCAGATCACCGCTCACATGCTCCGCCGCGGCACCAGTCGTCACAGCGGCGACGAGCTGGCCGAACTGCTCGATCGCCACGGCATGTCGCTCGCGGAGAACGCCGACTACGAAGACCTCACCGTCTCGCTGTGGATGCTCAGCGACCACCTCGATCTGGGCTTCGATCTGCTGGCCGAGATGGTTCAGCGGCCGAGTTTTCCACAAGAGGAGGTCGGCAACTACCTCGCACGCTCTCGGGCTTCCCGAGCCATCGACGAAAAGACTCCCTCGACCATCGCCAACGAAAGGTTGCTCGGCGAAATCTTCGGCGAGCACTACCTTGCCCGGCCGGTCGACGGCACCACGCAGTCGCTCGCCCACATCGCCCGCGAGGCGGTCGTCGCTTTCCACAAGCAGCACTTCCTGCCCGATCATGCCGCCCTGCTCTTCGCGGGCGATATCACCGTCGAGCGAGCCCTGGCCTTGGCGAAGCGACACTTCGCCGATTGGGCCGGCCAGCCACCCATTGCCACCTACCCGCTTGTGCCACCTCCTAGCCCTCAGCAGATTGCCCTGGTGCCGCAACCCGGAGCCGTGCAAAGCGAGATCCGCCTCGGGCAAACAGTCTCCCTGACACGGCGCGACCCCGACTACGCCGCCGCCCGTCTGCTGAGCCATCTGTTCGGCGGGTCATTCAGCAGCCGACTCAATCGGGTGCTGCGCATCGAGCGAGGCCTGACCTACGGAGCCCGCGGCTACTTCGATGTGAAGCGCGATGCCGCCGCCCTGCGCGTCAGCACATTCACCCGTACCGACCGTACTGCCGAGGCAATTCGTACTATGATCGCGGAGGTGCAGCGCCTCCGTGAGGCTGAGTTCACCAAGGAGGAACTCGTCGCCGCCCAGGACACGCTCATCGGCAGCCTCCAGGTCGAACTGGAGACGCCCGCCCGCATCGCCGCCATGCACTGGAACCTGCTGGTCTGGGATCTGCCGCCCACTTGGTACACACGGTACCTGGCCGACTTGGCCGCCGTCCGTTCACCCGCCGAACTGACCGCCGTCGCCGCTCGGCTCATCGATCCCCAGCGACTGGCGATCATCGCGGTCGGCGACGCCGACGAACTGGCTGCGCAGCTCGGAGAGATCGCCCATGCCCAGGAGTCGAAAGGCGATTGAACGCTTCGACTGGCATGTGATACGATGTTCTGGTAGGCCGGCGCATTGGAGAGCACAGCCTGGGTGTCGTCCGCCACCCGAAGAGTCAGGAACCGCCGATGGACGCCGATGTTTACGCGAGGAGAAAGGTAGTAGCACTCGGCATTACCGGTGAGAGTGCGAGCGTGTGCTGGTGAGGGTCCGAGCCTGAAGGGCTCGTTCTGTCAGCCCAGGCCAAAGGCCTGGGAGCCGGATAACGCCACCGGATCGGCCCTGAAGGGGCCGTTCATGCTTCGGCGAATCGGCGATACGGGTTGGCAGCATGATGCTGCACAATCGCGCGAACACGAGATGCGTGATGGTCGACCTGCCCGAGCGATTCAGACTGGAACTGCTGCACGTGGTCGCCAAGCGGCCGGAGGTGCGGCGGGTGATCCTGTATGGCTCGCGGGCACGCGGAGACGCCAACGACCGCTCAGACATCGATCTGGCCATCAAGGCCCCTGAGGCCACGGGCGGGCAGTACGCGGACTTGGCCCTCTTTCTCCGGGACGAGTCGGCGACCCTGCTGGACGTCGACGTGGTCCGGCTCGAAAATGCACCGCCGGAACTCAAGGAGCGAATTCTGGCCGATGGACAGGTGATCTATGAGCGAGGAGAGCGATGATTCCACGAATCCGACGGGCGCGTCTGCGCGGGCAAGACGGCCTGCATGTGCTGGAACTCAAGGATGATCGAATCGCGACGGTGACGCCGGAGCGGGATGCGTCCCTGGCCGACGGAGAACTCGACGCCGCCGGCGGGCTGGTGCTGCCCAGCTTCATCGACCTGCACCTGCACCTCGACTTGGCCTACTCACTCGATCTCGTGCCGCCCAACCGCAGCGGCACACTGGTCGAGGCCATCGGGCTCTATGCCGCCGCCAAGGAGAACTTCACTCCCGCCAGCGTCTGCGAGCGGGCGGTGCGGGCCATCGAGGACGAAATCGCCTTTGGCACGGGGGCGATCCGCAACCACGTCGACGTCGGGCAAACCGCGGGCCTTCGCCTCTGCGAAGGCGTGCTCGCCGCTCGCGAGAAGACCAAAGGCCGCATCGACATTCAGATCGTGACCTTCCCGCAGGACGGCGTCATCCGGGACGCGGGGGCCATCGACCGCATGCGCGAGGCCATGCGCATGGGCTGCGACCTGGTCGGCGGCATCGCCCACTACGAACGCACGCCGACCGACAGCCAGCGACAAATCGAGCTGCTCTTCGACCTGGCCGAGGAGTTCGACGCCGACATCGACTGCCACATCGACGAGACCGACTCGCCCGAGTCGCGCTGCGTGGAGTACCTCGCCGCCGAGACGATCAAGCGCGGCTGGCAGGGCCGGGTGACCGCCTCGCACGTCTGCGCCCTGGCAAGCTACGAGCCCGTACACGCCGCCAAGGTTGTCGCCCTGCTGGCCGAGGCCCACGTCCACGTGGTCACCAATCCGGGCGTCAACCTGCATTTGCAGGGCCGATTCGACACCTACCCCAAGCGGCGGGGCCTCACCCGCGTGCGCCAGTTGATGACCGCAGGCGTGAATGTCTCCGCCGGGCAGGATTGCATCAAGGATCCCTTCTACCCCTTCGGCACCGGGCAGATGCTCGAAGTCGCCCACCTGCTGGCCCACGCCGACCATCTGTCCTCGGCAAGCCAGATCGAGCAGGTGATGGACGCCATCACCGTCAACCCCGCTCGGGCGATGCGACGAACGGATTACGGTATTGAGCCCGGCTGCCGGGCCGACTTGGTTGTCCTGCCGGTTGAAAACGTGCACGAAGCGATCCGACTCCGTCCGCGCCCGACCGCGGTACTCAAGGCCGGCCGACACGTGTGATCTTCCTGGGGGATGAACTTCAGACCTGGCTTGCCGCTTCGCGACCTTCACGCGCCGACTCGCGCGACGTGGGCAACTCCTCCACCACCCGCGGCCGGGTGGCGAACTCATACTCCTCCAGCCCTTCGTTGAGCCAGCGGAGAATGTCATCTTCTGTCGGCGGAGATGTCTTCGGCTGATACGGCGCGACGCGGAAGGACCGCCCGCAACGAGCACACCGCGCCACTTGGCCAAGAGCCTCGCCGGACACAACGTACTTCGTGCGACAGTGAACGCAACGCGTGTTAATCCTCACCTCAGCGGCCATGACCGACCTCCGGGCGATGTCGGGCCCATCTCCCGCCTGCCTTGCCGCCTGCAGGCAGCCTCCTCTGGCCACCCCAAGCTCATGCGAGGTACCGCAGGGCAGACGGAAGAGAAAAAGGGTATGAAGCCGATGAGCTGACTCCGCACTGCCGCAAGCGACGCCTGATGCCTGCACTTGATTGTGGGCTGGTGGCGGGCAGAGCCTCTACCGCACGTCGCGTGCATCGCCTCACGGCCGGTCGATCCACGGCCTCGGGCGGCGATGCGACGAGATGATGGTTCCGCCACGCTCCGTAGCCGTTAGTATGCGTCGGACAGAAAACGATTCAACTTGCGTTCATTCCCGATGGTCGTGATCGGACCATGACCCGAGTACACCATCGTCTCCGGAGGCAACGTGAGAAGCTGCTCGTGGATATTCATCAGCAACTGTTTGGAATCAGAGCCAGGAAGGTCGGTTCGGCCAATACTACCAGCAAAAAGCGCGTCGCCCGTCAAGACCACGCCCGCCTCGGCACAATAGAACGACCGGCCACCCGGCGAATGGCCCGACGTATCCAGCGCCGTCCAATCAACCTCCCCCAGCCGCATCACCTGCCGGGGGGTAATATCCCCATTGGCCGGGGTCTCCATCACCACCCGAAAACCAAACGGTGCCGAGAGGTTCAACTCCGGATCCGTCAGCATAGGCTGATCCGCATCTGCCATGAACACCTGGGCGTGCGGGTGCGCCTCGTGGACCGCGTCCAGCCCGGCAATGTGATCCGCATGACCATGCGTCAGCAGGATCTTCTCAAGACCAATGCCCTCCCGGGCTATGTAATCGAGCAGCCGTTGAACCTGATCGCCCAGCCCCGGATCGATGACCCACCCCGCTCGGCCGCCGGAACCATTCGCGGAGCTGACAACAAACGCATTCTCCCCAAACATCGAGTCAATGAAAGCCTTGATGGTCACCGGTGAAGTTGTGGTCACAAACCAGCCTCCTGGCCGAAAAGGTGCAATCTCCCGTGGGCAACCTCCCGTGTGGCACTGCTCTTTGAACAGTGCGGATCGCGGGCACACTCGGGTGCGCCATCGGTGTTTCGCCCGTGCGAAATCTCCCCGATCGCAACCTCCCCGCTCCCGCGGTCAACGGTCTACTCCAGGCAATCGGGGTTCCCCGGAACTCCCGCCCCGGAGAAACACGCACGGAATTTGGGCAGATCAAGACTATCCACATCGCCGTCATTTTCCAGATCCGCCCACAAGCAGGGACTGCCCACCATGGCACCCGGCCCGCTGAGGCACGCCTGGAACGCGCCGAAATCATCCATATCCACGTCACTGTCGCCGTCCTGATCGCCCGGCACCGGACGAGGCCCCAGGACCACCAGATTCGCTGCGTTGGATGTGGTTGTACCGTAGCTGTTGGTCACGACGCAACGGTACGCACCCGCGTCCGCGGCCACCACGTTCCAGACCGTCAGGGTCGCCGTCCGCGACATCAGAAAATGCCCATCGGTAGGAAGATCCTCGCCGTCCTTCTGCCACTGATAGTACAGCGGTTCGGTCCCACCGGCTTGCACGCTGAACTGTGCGTAATCCCCAAAATACAGGCTCTGGTCGGTTGGGTGCTGCGTGACAACCGGCGCCCCCATCACCTCAATCTGCTTGGTCACCGTCGGGCCAAACCAACTCACTCCGTCTCGCACCATCCGCCAATCCGTGGTGTGAATGCCCGGCGTGGTGGGAGCGGTCATGGAGAAGGTGAACGTGTAGTCCTGGCCCGGGCGAACCTCGCCCGAGATCGTGTGCCGGGTCGTCCCTGTGAACGGATCGCTGTCTCCAACCGCGCCGAGCCGGAACCCGCGAGCGGCGTTCCACAACACACCCCGGTTGCGCATCACGATCGTCGCACTAAACGTCTGACCCGCCTGCACCTGCGTGGGCAGATTGTCACTCACGTACTCGTTCGAATACTTGTCCCAGGTCGGCGTGCGCCCGAAGTAATCGCAGACCGCTTTGTACAGGCCCCATTGGGTGGCGGACCGGAAGAAGTTGTCCGTCAGATACACGGCATCTTTGCTGCAGTTGTCGTGGAAAGCCAGCTCGACCAGACACGCCGGCCGATTGGGGATACGGATCTCGCCAAAGCCGCCCGCGGAATCCCGGGGCGCCCCGCCGTTGCGGATCGGCCAACTGGCGTCGTAGATGTCCCGGATGGCCGCGTCCAGGTTGGTCTTGACCGTCTGGGCGAGCGTCAAGCTGTTCGCCTCGTGCGCCGGGTGCTCCATCGCCGAGTCCCGGTAGACTTCCGTCCCGCTGGCCGTGCCCCCGCCGCCCGCGTTGCTGTGGTGGGCTATGTAAATATGCGAGCCACGATAATCGGCAAACAGTGGACGAGCACGAATGTCGTCGTTCACCCTCGTGACCGATCCGACGTACGAGCCACAGATGCCGGAGGAATTGGCGTACACCGAGCAAGGCAGTCCCGCATTCATCAGCCAGGCGTAGGCGGCCATCTTCCACCAGTGCAGGCTGGTATTGGGGTGGCAGCAGTTGGACTCGTTCAACTCACGAGGAACATGCACCGTCGCCCCATCCTGGCTCAGGTACTGGTAGAGGAACTGCATTAGACGAATTGAGTTGGTGTCTTCCAGAACCGCCTCACCCAAACCGCATGGGTCGCTGCGCTGCCAATACCAACCCGAGCCATTCCAGAACCGCCCGTGCGACGGGCCGATGGTGATGTTGAGACCATCAAGCCCCTGCGTCGCAGCCACGCCGACGCCGCCCGCGATCGCCTTGGGGTCCAACGGCGGCGGTGCGTTGTTGAAATCCACCTTGACAGGTGCCAGATAGGACGACAGCAGTTCTCCGTCGCACGTCAGACGCACGTCCCGCACTTCCGGAGAATGAGCGACCAAATCCTTGAACTGGACGAACAGATTCAGCAGCGTAGCCTCGTCCAGCCCGGCCAATACGTCGTGGCCGAAGCGAAACTCCGCCACGCCGTCCGCCACATGCAGCACCGGCATCCCCACACCCTGCGGCAGCACCAACTGTTCCGGCCACCACGCCTGCGGGGCGAAATCACCCTCCACCCACAGCGCCGCCGTGGGTGCCTCGACCAAGTCAGGCAGTTCATCCCCGCTGGCCGCGCTCCAGCCGCTCGCCAAACCCAGAACCAATATGCCCGTCAAGATCCGAAAACCGATGCAACGTGCTCCGCCTCGAGTTACCAAAAGACTACCTCCCCTGAAGCATCCATCCCAAACAGCAGACGAACCCATACTCCGCGACGGCAATCCGTCTCCCTATTGTTGGGGATTCGTCCCGCCGGGTCAACGGCTGCCGAAAGATTGGGGTGGAGCCGGGCGTCGCGATCCCACAATCCGAAGGCTATCGGACCAACACCACCGTGGAGGCTGCGGCGGTGCCGCACCGTGCTGTGCGCAAAAAAACGGGACGCCGCTCAGCCTCACCAGCGAGGGCGCCCCGCATTGTCGATTCGTCTCAAGCCCCTGCTACTCAGCCGTATCGATCGGCAGGTAGAGCACGCAGCGGAAGCCGACGTTGTACAGCTGGCTGTCCGGGGCGGCACTCGAACGGGCATCGACGCGGCATTTCTGAATCGGATCCGCGAAGGAACCGCCGCGAATGACCTTCTGATCACCACGTAGCGGGCCGACGCGGGCCTCACGCACATTCTTGTCCAGCGGGTTGGGGTACTGCCCGTCGCCAAACCCCTTAGGACCGCGGATCGGAGTGGGGGGATCCTCCATGCTCGGGAAGGCGTAGCGGCTGGGGTCATACCAGTCCGCACACCACTCCGCAACGTTGCCGGCCATCTGGTAGGCGCCAAACGGGCTCACTCCGCCCGCGAAGCTCTGCACCGGAGCGGTGTATTCATACCCATCGAAGTTCTCGCGACCGCCCTGGGCGTTAGCCAAGTACCGGGTGACATCCGTCCGCTCTTCGTTGCCCCAGGGATAGAGACGACAATCATCGCCCCGAGCGGCGGCCTCCCATTGGGCCTCGCTGGGCAACGACTTGCCCGCCCACCGGCAGTAGCTCTGGGCCTCCCACCAGGATACGTTCCTCGCCGGGTGGTGGTTGCTGTGGTTCGGTCGCCAGTACCGCGCATAGGCGGCGGAAACGGCCCAGGGAGTCCCCGTCGCCCCGTGGTAGTCGGGGTCGGCGCAGTCCAGCGGACGCCCGGGCTGCCACGACAAGTCGCAGACGTTGCTTGCCGCCAACTTGTAGAACCGGTGGAACTGGGCGTTGGAGACCTCGTGAAGATCGATGTAGAAATGCGGCACCACGACCGTACGAGCGGGCACCTCATCCGGCCCAGCGCCGCCGCCCATCACCAGCGTCTGCGAGGGTACATAGGCCATGATCATATCGTCCCGTTCGGAGACGATATACCGCGGCCAACCATCGTAGTGATCGTTCTCGTCATCCTGGCTGTAGTGACCGACCAGCGGATAGAATCCGGGTGGCAGGCTCACGCCCGGCGCGGTCACCGCCTCATAGTCCGCGAGAGGAGAGAATCCCTCGTTGTGCGGAGGCGACTGGCAGCCCGTCGTCCACACCATCATCACCGCGACAGCCAGCAGAGCCAACCCGACTCGGCCCACGCCACATCCACGCTTCATAAGTCTGTCTCCGTGAGTTGTACTAGGGGTTCGCCGCCAGCTCTCGGCTGGGATCACTCCAATCCATGTGCCGACCGCCGATCCGCATGACCAACAGCACCTCACCGAGTTCCTCGGCGGCTTTGACTACATCGCGATGCGAGGCGACCACTTCTTCAGTGGCCAGCACGAGCATGCCTTTGCGGATCAGCACATGGTCGCCCTTGAGCACAGCCTGGACGCGCTTCAGCCGGTCCTGCGCCTTCTGGTACTCCAGGCTCAACTCCTGTCGCCGCTTCTCCCATTCGATGAACCGCTTGTCGGTACCCCAGAAATTCGCGCCGGGGTCGTGCACATCAACGCGGAAATCCATATACGCGTTGCGGAACCGGGCCTCAGCATACTCCATCTTGCGCTCGATCACCTTCAGATCACGCAGGGTGTTGTCACGGATCCGGGCCACCCGCTCCAGGTCAGCCACAAAGAAGACCTTCTCGACCACATCGCCCTGCTGCAGCCGGTGCAGATCCAGTTCGTCGATGGCTGTCCGGTAGACCTCGCCCCGGTACGGGAAGGTCTCGTTACCCGCCACTTCGACCTGCTTGTAGTACTCCGACGGCAAGGCTACCGGAATGAATGCCCGACGCTGGAAGATGCGAGCGATTTGCGAGTTGGCGTACTCGATATTCAGCTCGCCATAAACACTCGCGCCCGGCAGGCCCTCGGCGGCGACGTACTTGAACTCGTAGCGCCCGGGCGACAGGTTAAACACCGCGAACTCCTCCGGCGACTGCTCGAGCCGGTTCCCGAACGCGCCGTACGTCGCCACTTGGTGGCTCCGAGGCGGGCAGCCCTTCACCGACACGACCGCGCCGGGTGGGGCGAAAAACTGCAACTGAGTCTTGCATTGGTCGGCATAACCGGTTTCCCGTGGATATTGGCTGCAACCGACCTGGGCGAGCATCGCCAACCCCGTCAGCAGAACCACCGACCGCGTGATGCCGCTAAGTCCCGCGCGGACAACGCCATGTGTGTCTGGCATGAGCACAACCTCACTCCTGTAAGGGCTTGACTGAAACGGAGCCATCGACAACCGGAAGGCACTCCTCTCCCGGCAAGCTCGACCCGAGCGTTCCTGACTCGGATCGGCCGCTGGTTGTGGCAGGCCCGACCGTACTCGATACCGCCCCAGGCGGCGAGGCCGGCCGGCACCCTGACCAATGTACGCGCCCAACCCGGACTGTCAACTCTAAGACGCGCCCTGCCCTGCG
>JAAYDF010000012.1 GCA_012729395.1 Phycisphaerae bacterium | reverse complement strand
CGCTCGATGCGCTGCACCGGGTGGGCGCGGTGCCGATCATCAACGAGAACGACACCGTCGCGGTGGATGAGCTGCGGTTCGGCGACAACGACCTGATCGCGGCGCTGACCGCGAACCTGGTGCAGGCGGACCTGCTGGCGCTCCTCAGCAGCGTCGACGGCTTGATCCGCGAGGGGCAGGTGGTGGATTTCGTGCAGGCGGTGGGCGAGGAGGCGTTCGGCCTGGTGCAAAAGAGCCGCAGCGCGCTGGGCGTCGGCGGCATGCAGGCCAAACTCCAGGCGATTTACCTAGCCACGCAGGCGGGCGTCGACGCGGTGCTGGCCAACGGCCGCAAGCGCAGCGTGCTCGATCGCGTGATCCTCGCCGGCGAGCGGATGGGCACGGTGTTCGCGGGCAGCCGAAACCGCATGGCTGCGCGGCGCGGCTGGATCGCCATGGCCGTGCGACCGGCGGGCCAACTCGTCGTCGACGCCGGCGCCGCCCGCGCGCTGGTCAGCGGCGGCAAGAGCCTTCTGCCCAGCGGGTTGACCGACGTGATCGGCCACTTCGAGCGGGACGCGGTCGTCGCGGTGGCCGACGCCGACGGCCGGGAACTGGCCCGCGGACAGGTCAACTACAGCTCGCAAGAAATCGCCAGAATCAAAGGCCGCAAGAGCAACGAGATCGCCGCGATCCTGGGCGAAAAACCCGCCGACGAAGTCATCCACCGCAACAACCTGATCGTCACGGCGGGATGAGAGCAGGGCGTCGGGAACAGGGCCGGGGAATCAGGCGAGACCGCGACAACGGGAATCCAGACTTTCGAGGGCTTGCCGACGGCCAAAAACCTGGATTCCCGCCGCCCCGACGAAGCATTCGCGCCCGGCGGGTGCAAGAATCGCGGCAAGGGTCTTGACATTTCCGGGGGAATTTATCATTATTGATGATTGAGCACCTGGGAGAGAGGCTGCTGCGGTCTGCTCCAGGTGCGTTTTCGTTTTTACAGGCAGTCGGCCCTTCGGGCCATAGGGATTTGCACCCGGAGAGAGCGTGAGGAATGCTCGCCTTCTGCCAGCTGTTTTTGTTTGTGCGGTCGGGGCAAAGCCCCCGCTCCAGGAGGTGAACGATGCAGTGATGGAAAATGAGGATTTTGCCGCTATTGACAGGGTGGTCCTGCAGGACGTTGGCGGCAACCGATCGACAGAATGGTCGGGGTGAAGTGGGTCAATGGGCAATTAGAGATGAGGGTTTGTCATGAGTGTACGTCTGATTCTGATGGTCGTGGCCTTTGTTCCGGCAGTTAGCAACGCAGTGCTTGTCACTACGTGGCAGCGTTCGGCTCTGGGAAGTGGTCTTGACGGGCATTATATTCATAATTCCGTGAACAACCGGAAGTTGAGCAGTACCTATCTTAGGTTGGGAAGGGAAGGCAGCGGCAGTGCATCGTACGCTGGGACCAGCTACGGGTACAAGAACATTGCCGTGGAGCCTCAACGGCGGTACCGAATCGAGTTGACAGGACGACGCAACGAGTGGGGTGGCGTGAGTGCGGGCTACTGGTACGCCACAGCGTATGCGGGAGGATCAAAGGTCGCCCAAACGGAAACACGCAACGCCAAGGACTGGAATACTCGCAGCGACGACTTTTCTACGAGTGCATCTACCACGCAGGTGCAGTTTCGGTTTAACAGCTATCTCAATTTCTACGATGGAACGGTCTCGCGATGGCATGAGATGAGGGACGCAAAACTCTACAAGATCATCTACGCTCCACAGTTGGCAATTGGAGAGACCAACATTCGAGTGAACAGCGATGAGCCTGGCGGCAATACGGCAACGGTGAGTTTGACGGCAGAGAATACGAACAACTGGTTGGACCGCCCAAATCTCTGCACACTCGACTGGGGTGATGGCACCTCAGTGGCAGACCCAACTCTGAATGCATCACACGTTCACCAGTACAGCATTTCCGCCGGAAGTTCCCAGGTTTGGATGGCGTGCCTTCAGGGCAGTAACGAAGGCGGAAGCAGCTCGGCAACTGCGGCGGTGGAGGTGCTGCGACGGCCAGGTGTTGCCCTTTCTGTCAACGGTGTCTCGGTTGTCACCGGCCAAAAAGTCGTGGTAGATATCTCCGAAAATCCCTTTCTAGACATGTCGTTGACAGATTCTGTCGGGTTCATCGAGAACACCAGCTTCTTCATCCCAGACAAGCTGGACGTGTCAGGGACAGACTTGACGTATGTCGGCTTTCCTCTGACCTCAGACGACATAGGCTCGACTCTACCCTTGACTGTGAGCGTCAGCAATACGGGCGATGGAGTCAATCAGGACATGATGACCGTGGATCTTGTGATCGTTCCTGAGCCAGCTACTTTCAGCATTCTCTTTTTTGGAGCTGTGGTCTTGTTTTGGCGGCGAATGAGGTTCGTGATGGGCACCGTCATGGGAATAGCATATTTGGCCACAGCGGTCGAGGCCAATGTATATCACATGAACTCCGGACTCACGAGTCTGGAATTTGTTCCGGT
The DNA here is from genome assembly GCA_012729395.1 of Phycisphaerae bacterium. GTDB lineage: Bacteria > Planctomycetota > Phycisphaerae > UBA1845 > PWPN01 > JAAYDF01. Next base: position 1,161 of record JAAYDF010000012.1, on the reverse strand, counting down.
ATGTGATGCCGGCAACGCAGCCGACGATACCGGATACGGATCCGTAGAATACGATTACCGGATCGGCAAGTATGAAGTGACCAATGGTCAGTACTGCGAATTCCTCAACTCCGTCGCTGCAATAGGAGACCCGCACGGGCTGTACGACACTCGGATGGGAGGGGGCTGGAATGACATTGGCGGCATTGCTCGTACCGGAACCGGAACGGTCGCCGATCCGTGGATATATGCCGTGCGACAAGACCGAGGAAACAGGCCGATCAACTTCGTTTCTTTTTGGGACGCCTGCCGCTTCGCCAATTGGCTGCACAACGGCCAACCGTCAGGTTCCCAAAACGCCAGTACGACCGAAGACGGCTCATACAGCTTGAACAATGTGACCAATCCGGTCAATGCGGAAATCATCCGAAACCCTGGAGCAACCGTAGTTATCCCTAACGAGAACGAGTGGTACAAAGCGGCTTACTACAAGGGTGAAGGAAGCAATTCGGGATACTGGGAGTATGCCACGCAGAGCGATTCCCCACCGACTGGTGAACCTCCCCGTGGGACAACCTCCACGAACGGTTCTGCCAATTATTGGGTGGGTGGGTACGTTGTGGGCCCCCCCTATTACACTACCGAAGTAGGAGCTTATCTCACATCGGCGAGTGCCTACGGAACCTTCGACCAGAATGGCAATGTGTGGGAATGGAGTGAGACAATTGCTGACGACGTCTACCGCGTGACACGTGGTGGGTCGAAAGGTAGTCTGTGGGATCGTCTGCGAGCCTCACACAGACATCCGTCACCTCCAGTCTTTGAGAATTATGCCCGCAGGTATGGCTTCAGAGTTGCGGACGTATCTCCTGTCCCTGAACCCGCCACATTAATCCTGCTCGCCTTCGGCTGCATGGCCCTCCTGCGTCGACAAAGACAGATCAGATAGCGGAAGACTAAGGCGGGCGGGTTTATTAGGGAGATACAAAGAGCACGGGCTGACAGCCTTGTGCCGCCTCTGCGGGGTGCGTGCAAATATGAGAGTCCGCCGAGGTCGGCGCGGTTACACGTCGAGGTTCTTGACTTCGGTGGCGTGGGTTTCGATGAAGTTGCGGCGCTGTTCGACGTCTTCGCCCATGAGGATCGAGAAGATCCGGTCGGCTTCGCGCATGTCGAGCTGGT
>JAAYDF010000078.1 GCA_012729395.1 Phycisphaerae bacterium | reverse complement strand
GAGCTTCAACTCACCCAGAGCCAATCGCCTCGCGTCCACCGACTCCACATCGATCGCCTCGGCAATCTCCGAGTCCGCCTCCGGACGCGGATGACTGCCCGCGACAGCCAGAGCGACGAAGATACCAACGGCTCCCAACCCAAGCCGAATCGCCCCCGGGCCGCCCCCAGGCCAAACACCCGCAAATCCAGCCTGCCCCAGAGCCCCACCATCGCCGCCGCAGGCCCGCACCACAGCAGCCACATACCACCCCAGCAGCACCACCAGCGGCAAGGCCAGCCACCAACCCCGACCACCGACCGAAGACGCAGACCCGCCATCAACCGCCCCATCCGGCAGCACGTCGCCCGCCTCACCGGTCGGACCGCCCTCTTCGTACTCGAACTCACCCCCGTCCGCGAATAACGTCCGATAAGTAAGCAAGGCCCCCAATCCGAGCCCCAACGTCGCGGCAAACGCCAGCCCAGCCTGGACCACGCCCGGTCGCAGCCAGCCACCCACGCTCTCGGTCTCGCCGGCCAAACACGTCGCCCCGATCGGCGCCCAGCTCCCCGCCGGCGTCCACACCGTATGCATCAATACCCCCGCCGCCGCCGCCAGCCACGTCAGCCGGATATCCACCATGTACGCTTCCAGATCCATGACCGACAACGCGATCAATGAGCCGAAGAGTACACAGTGCCCTAGCAGTAAAGGCCAGTCCGTGGTCAGCCCGGTGACGCCATCCCGCCACCCGGCCACGAACAGAGCGTCATACGTCATCAGGAAGACTGCCGCTGTGGCCAGCTCCACCAGCGGGTACTGCAACGGGATCACCAGGCGGCAATGCCGGCACCGCCCGCGCAGCAACAGAAAGCTCAAGACCGGGACATTGTCATACCAGGCAATTGCCGATTCACAGGAAGGACAGAACGAACGCCGCGGATGGCGGGTGGACAAGCCTCGGGGCCAACGGAAGATCACGACGTTGAGGAAGCTGCCGACGCACCCGCCCACGACCAGAATCAACAGCGGCCAGTACAGGTTGCCCAGCAATGTCCGCGCCCCCTTAGTCGTAGGACAGGACGCAGTGGAAAGGCCACTTGGCGAGTTTCTCACGGCCGCCCAGGGCGATGAGCTCGATCAGGACGGCCACGGCGATGATATTCCCGCCGATCTGCTCGACCAGCTCACAGCAGGCCTTCATCGTCCCGCCGGTCGCGAGCAGATCGTCGATCATCAACACCCGCTGCCCGGGCCGAATCGCGTCCGCGTGGATCTCGACCGTGTCCTTGCCGTATTCGAGTTCGTAGGTGATGCTGCGTTTCTCGGCCGGCAGCTTGCCCGGCTTGCGGATGGGCACGAAGCCCGCGGAGAGGTTCCGAGCCACCGCCGTGCCGAAGATGAACCCCCGCGACTCCGCCCCCACCACGATATCGATGTGCTGGCTGCGAAACGGCTGGGTGAGGAACTCAACCGCCAGCGACAACCCGGCCGGGTCGCCCAGCAGCGGCGTGATATCGCGGAAGAGTATCCCCGGTTTGGGAAAATCCGCGATGTCGCGAATCAGGGGGCAAAGCTCCAGACCACCCGGGGTCGTGGTATGTGCCGACATGCGCCGTCTTCTCCTTGTGCCTCATTCGGGCGAAACTCGCCGGCCGCGTACGCGAGATTCGCAGCGTCGCGGCGAAATGGGGACCGGCTCCGCTCCAACGGAGCCGGTCCCCATCTTGCCCCGCGGGTGGCGCGTGACGCCCGTTTCTCCAAAGCCGGGGGCGATATTAGGCCAACCGCCGCCCACCCGCAAGCATCCCCGCCGCACATTCGCACCGTGAACGGAATCGAGGTCTGGCGCGGCGGGGCAGGCGCACGGGCCGGGACAGGATCAGCGGGGTGCCAAGCAGTGGAAGACCCAGTCAACGTGCTGATGAATGTGCCCGGACGCCAGGGACCCACAGCAGCAAGTTACCTCGGTCCTGACAACGGACCCCGCCGGTTCTGCCGCGGACACGGTGGCGGATCCAACCCGCGGGAGTATTGACGCCCCCCCGGGGCTGTGATGTAATAGTCGCCGGTGGAGAATGCGCGAACGTGACCGCGCGGCATGGCGACGGCCTCCGCTACGGCGGCGAGCCCTGCAATACGGTCAGCGATTCGCTCGGTTAGCTATTGGCGGCGTACCCAAGTGGACCAAGGGGACGGATTGCAAATCCGTTATTCATGGGTTCGAATCCCATCGCCGCCTTTCGGGTCAAACCTTCACGCTCTGATTCTCCCGTCTTGAATCCAGCGACGCAGAGGCATGGGCTCCTTGGCATCGCCGCCCGTTCAAGCGGTTCACACCAACGATGATGGCAGCCTGTTCTGTTGCCCTGCCGGCACGAGGGCGTTTCGCCAAAGCAAGGGGCTCGCGGCGAAGGCGCGTTCGTTGCCCCCGTGCGGGGGTATGCTTCGATGCGTTCAGCAAAGGATGACCCAGCCTGTCCGTCCGGGGCTACCGGCGGGCGAGGCGTGTCTACACGACAAATGAGTGGGGCGATCAGGCGGTGATGGACACGGCATGTCGGCCGCGGCGGCGCTGACGGTTGACCAGCTTACGGCCGCGGGTGGTCCGCATCCGCGCACGGAAGCCCTGTTTTCGCAACCTCTTGATTTTGCTTAGCTTACGAGGATAATGCATAGTACCAATCCTTCCTGTCTTTCGTCACAAGCCGCGTATTGTAACAGGCTGCGGGCCTCCTGCCAAGTCCCCGGCCCGCCACGGAGCGTCTTGACGGCAGGGGCGCTTTTCTGAAGACTGCGGTCTCGCTCCAGACGAGAGGATGAACCATGCATCATCGGTATAGGCTCTGTGTTGCGGTGCTTTGGGCGATGGTTTGGGGAGGCGCGCCCGCTGGTCTGTCGGCCGAGGGGATGCCGTGGAAGCTACCCGCGATCGCGGCTCCG
>JAAYDF010000077.1 GCA_012729395.1 Phycisphaerae bacterium | reverse complement strand
GACAAGCAGGGCGATGATGAAGATGGCGAGCAATCGCATGGGGAGCTCCTTTTCGTTTGGGTGGCTACGAGTTTCCGATGGGATTATCGCTGACGGGTGGGGTGGTGCAAGTGTGGAGGGCGGGCGCTGGGGCGTGATGCGGCTTGGGTTGCCGGAGGCATGCGGAATACACTCGTGTGGCACTGCTCTGGGAGCAGTGCATGCGTGTAAGGCTTTCTTGCCGGCGGCCCCGTCAGCAAGCACGCCCCGGTCGCCGCGGGGGGCGACCGCTACGGGAAACGCGCCGGCGGCGCCACCAGCAAGCACGCCCGGTCGCCGCGGGGGGCGACCGCTACGGGAAACGCGCCGGCGGCCCCGTCAGCAAGCACGCCCCGGTCGCCACGGGGGGCGACCGCTACGGAAAACGCGCCGACGGCCCCGCCACCAAGCACGCCCCGGTCGCCGCGGGGGGCGACCGCTACGGAGGGGTTGGGTTGAGGCGTCGACGTTCGACGGCTTGATGGGGGGAGGGTTCTTGCATCCGGAGCGGTGGGTCTCTACAGTTGTGGACCGGTTTTTGCGGCGTCCGGAGGTGGCCTGGGGGGCTTGGAACGCGTTTGGCGGGCGTCGGATTTTGGGCGATAGCCCAGAGGATGCGGTTCCCATGGCAGAGGTGCTCAAAGTCGGACTGATTGGTTGTGGGACGGTTGGCCAAGGCGTGGTGGCTTTGCTGGAGGCTGAGGCGGGGGAGATTGCGCGCAAAACCGGTCTGCGGCTGGAGTTATCGCGTGTTGTGGACAAGGTTCCGGAGCAGGCTCGCAAGGCGGGAGTGCCTGCGGAGCGGATTGCCACCGATGCGACGGCGATCTTCGAAGACCCTGAGATTCAGGTGGTGGTTGAGCTGGTTGGGGGCACCACGATTGCGCGGGAGTTGGTCCTGCGGGCGTTGCGGTCGGGGAAGGACGTAGTGACCGCCAACAAGGCTTTGCTGGCGAAATTCGGGCGGGAGATTTACGGAGCTGCCCGGTCGGCGGGGCGGTGCGTGGCGTTCGAGGCGAGTTGCGGGGGCGGGATACCGCTGATTCTGCCGTTGCGGAGCGGGCTGATTGCGAACCGGATCTCGGCCATCTATGGGATTCTGAACGGCACGTGCAACTACATCCTGAGCGAAATGGACCAGAAGGGGAAGACCTACGCGGAGGCCCTGAGCGAGGCCCAGCAGGCGGGTTTCGCGGAACTGGACCCAACGCTGGACGTGAATGGCACGGATACCGCGCACAAGCTGGCTATTCTGGCGTCGATTGCCTTCTGCAGCGCGGTGGATTTCGATCGGCTGCACATTGAGGGCATTGAGAGCCTGGACGCTCAAGATCTTGCCGCTGGTCGCGAGCTGGGCTACGTCTGCAAGCTTCTGGGTATCGCGGTGCGGACGGAGGCCGGCCTGAGTCTGCGGGTGCATCCGGCGTTTGTGAAGCGGACGCATCCGCTGGCGGGGAGCGGCGGTTCGTTCAATGCGATCAGCGTGTATGGCAACTGGGTGGGGCACACGCTGTACTACGGTCGGGGTGCGGGGCAGAAGCCGACGGCCAGCGCAGTGGTGTCGGATCTGGTGGATATTGCGCTGGGCAATCAGGCTCGTACTTTCGCCCAATTACGGATGTTGAGCGATGTTTCGTCCGAGCCGGTATATGTGCCGATGGAGGATCTTCGTCTTCGGTATTATGTGCGGCTGATGGTGGCGGACCGTCCCGGGGTGATGGCCCAGGTGAGCCAAGTGTTTGGTGCACGGGGGATCGGACTGCGGGCGGTGACCCAGCATGAATCGTCGGGTGACGAGGAGGGGGATACCGTTCCGTTGGTGGTTCTGACTCACGAAGCCCGGGAGGGTCAGGTTCGGCAGGCGTTGTCGGAGCTTGCGAAGCTTGAGGCGGTCCGGGCGGCACCGGTGACTATCCGGCTGGTGGACGAACACGCGGAGTACTCGCTATGAAATACGCCCTTATTCTGCCGGATGGTGCGGCCGACGAGCCCCTCTCTGAGTTGGGAGGTCGGACGCCTCTGGAGGCGGCCCGTATTCCGAACATGGACGCGGTGGCGACGGAGGGGCGGGTCGGTACGGTTCGCACGGTTCCCAAGGGATTCACACCGGGCAGCGATGTGGCCACGTTGAGTGTGGTGGGTTACGGTCCGGAGAAGTACTACACGGGGCGGGCGCCGTTGGAGGCGTTGGCCCAGCGGATTTCTCTTGCTCCGGACGAGCTGGTTTTTCGCTGCAATCTGGTGACGATCGTAGATGGGTGCATGGAGGACTTTTCGGCGGGGCACATTTCACAGCCTGAGGCGGAGCGTCTGATTGCGGATTTGCAGTCGGCCCTGGGAGATGAGCGGGTGCGGTTCTACCCTGGGGTGAGCTATCGGCATCTGGTGAAGATCCGGGATGCGGACTGGATGAAGGTGCGATGCACTCCGCCGCACGATATTCCGGGTCAGGCCGTGGCGGGGAACATGCCGACGGGCAAGGGGAGTGAGTTCATCTGCGAGCTGATTGAGCGGTCGCAGGAGGTTTTGGCGAGTCACGAGGTGAACCAAGTCCGTCGTGACTTGGGTGAGAACCCGGCGACTTCGATCTGGCTTTGGGGGCAGGGTGGGCTGCCGCGGCTGCCGAGCTACAGGGAGCGGTTTGGGCTGCAAGGTGCGGCGATCACGGCGGTGGATTTGATTCGGGGGATCTCGGTAGCGGTTGGATGGCGGCTTATTCAGGTGGAGGGTGCGACCGGCTACCTGGATACGAACTACGCGGGCAAGGGAGAAGCGGCGGTTGCGGCTTTGGATGAGGTCGATCTAGTGGTTGTGCACGTGGAGGCCCCGGACGAGGCGGGTCACAACGGCGACGCCCTGGCGAAAATCAAGGCGATCGAGCGGATCGACGAGCACGTGGTGGGTCCGGTGCTGGAGAAGCTACGGACGTTTGACGGATGGCGGATCCTATGCGTGCCGGATCACCCCACGCCGGTTGCGATCAAGACGCATACGGATACTCCGGTCCCGTTTACGATGGCGGGTACCGGCATTGTGGCGGATCGCGCGACCCGGTTCAGCGAGGCTGCCGGGGTCGAGAGCGATCTGCATATTGATCCCGGTCATGAGTTGATGGAGTTTTTCTTGAAGCCATGAGTATCGTCGTACAGAAGTTCGGCGGGACGAGTGTGGCGGACGCGGAGAAGATCGCGCGTGCCGCTCGAAGGGCGATCAAGGCCAAGTTGGACGGTCACCAGGTGGTGATGGTCGTGTCGGCGATGGGCAAGACGACGGATCACTTGGTGGCCCTGGCTCGGGAGGTGAACCCGAGCCCGCCGAAGCGGGAGATGGACATGCTGCTGACGACGGGTGAGCAGGTGTCGATTTCGCTGATGGCGATGGCGATTTCGGCGGCGGGTCACGAGGCGATCAGTTTCACGGGCGGCCAGGTGGGGATGATCACGGACGCGTCGCACACGAAGGCCCGGATCCGTTCGATCGACGCGGCCCGTATCCACCACGAGTTGGAGGCGGGGCATGTGGTGATTGTGGCCGGTTTCCAGGGCGTGACGGAGCAGGGGGCGATCACGACGCTTGGGCGCGGGGGGTCGGACACGACGGCTGTCGCTCTGGCGGCGGCATTGAAGGCGGGGATGTGCGAGGTCTACACGGACGTGGACGGCGTGTACACGACGGATCCCCGGATTGTTCCGGAAGCTCGCAAGATGAACTTCATCAGCTACGACGAGATGCTGGAGCTGGCCTCGCTGGGGGCCGGGGTGATGCATTCTCGGTCCATCGAGTTTGGTAAGAAGTACAACGTGCCCATCCATGTGCGCAGTTCGCTGACCGACACGGACGGGACCATGATTGTCGCGGAGACACCTGATATGGAACAGATTGTGGTTCGCGGGGTAACCCTGAAGCGGGATCTGGCGCGTGTGTTGCTGATGGGCGTACCCAATAAGCCGGGCGTCGCGGGCGACATTTTCGCTCGTGTGGCCGAGCACAACATTGTCGTCGACGACATCATCCAGAACATCTACGAACGAGGCGGCTTGGCGAATATCGGGTTTACGACCACGCTGGGGGATTTGGACGAGGCAAAGGGGATCTGCGAGAAGCTGGCTCGGGAGATCGGCATCCGGTCGGTGGAAGTGGACAGCAACGTGGCCAAGGTGAGCATCGTGGGCATCGGCATGAAGGCGCACACGGGTGTGGCCTCGCGCATGTTCAAGGCCTTGGCGGATGGGCAGGTCAACATTCAGAACATCTCGACGAGCGAGATCGTCATCAGTTGCATCGTCGATCAGAACGACGGCGAAAAGGCGTTGCGGCTACTGCACAATGCGTTCGAGTTGGATCGCGGCTGACGGCGGGCGTGTGCAGTCGGCGGGTTACGGAGCTTCTCCATCGAGCGGTGAGTCTTCGTTTGCGCGGCGTTTTGTGGGGAGCAGGCGTAGCTCGCGGTCGGAAGGCCGCGCGGGCTGAAGCCCGCGGCTCTCTGTGAGGCCCGCGGCTCTTTGTGAGGCCCGCGGCTCGTTGTGAAGTTCGTGGCTCATCGGTCTGCAATTGTCGGCTACGCGGCTACTTGCGGATGCCGCAGACATCCTTCTTAAAGATCCGAGTACTGAGGCTTGGGATGTACGCCGTCCAGTCGCTGGCGGCGTCGTTGTCGGTTTTGATCTTCTGGAGGTAGAGCTGCAGTTTGGCGTCGAGGTTGTCGAGGTGGTGGATGGCGATGGCCTCGGGGATGGCGGGCAGTTTGGGGCTGCCGAATTCGTACTGTCCGTGATGGGCGAGGACGATGTGGATGAGAGCGGCCCGCAGGTCCTGGGGGAAGGGGGTGCCCGTCTCGGCGTCGATGGCTCTTATCTTCTGGTCGATCCAGAGGGTGGCTTGTACGATGTGGCCGACGAGCTGGCCCTCGCTGGTGTAAGCGAAGTTGGTTTCGTAGCTGAGTTCGGCGGTTTTGCCGATGTCGTGGAGGAAGACGCCGGCGAGTACGAGATCCAGGCTGACGTCGGGGTATCGGGGGATGACCAGCAGAGCGAGTTCGAGGACGTTTCGGGTGTGTTCGAGCAGGCCGCCGATGAACGCGTGATGAAGTTGCACGGCGGCCGGGGCTTTTCGGAAGCGGGCCATGAGTTCCTCGTCGGTGACGAAGGCCTTAACGAGGCGCAACAGGTGCGGGTTCTTGATGTGCCTGAGGATGGTTTTGACCCGCTCGAACATCTGTCCGATGTCCTCGGCGGTCTGGGGCATGAAGTCGCCGAGGTCGATGGTCGCGGTGTCTACGGGCTGGATGGCGTCGACGATGAACTGGAGATTGCCCTTGTAGTTTTCGACGCGGCCCTTGAAGCGCAGGAACCCACCTTCGGGCATGTCCGCATACATGGTTTCGGTGGCCTGCCAGATTCGCCCGAGTATCTGCCCGGTGCGATCGCAGAGAACGCAGTGGATGTAGAGGGATCCGTTTGAGGTGGTGCGCAGATCCTTGGAGCTGATGAGGAAGACCTGGTTGTCGATGAGGTCTCCGGCGGCAAGTTGGTTGACGTATCGACGCGATGTGCCGGATGCTTTGCTCATGAGGTTCCCAATGAAGGTGGAGATTGGTTCGATGCTGCCAACCGCGCCGCTCGCGGCCGGCCCACGGGATGCAGAATACCCGGAGTGGGGGCGTTTGCAAACGGTGCGGGGGGGGAGTGCGGCCGGCGGGTCCGGGCCGTATCATCGCGGACTGCGACGGGGGGGGCTGTGGGCTGCGCGAGCTATTTGTGCCGCGTGGGGCTTTGGGAGGCGGCATGGTGACTGAATCGTTGATTCTGTTGGCGATTGGCCTGGTGGCGGGCGTGGTCGGCGGGCTGTTGGGCATCGGCGGCAGCGTGGTGATGATCCCCGCGTTGACGCTGGTGTTCGGCACGAAGCAGCATCTGTACCAGGGCGCGGCGATGATGGCGAACTTCTTCGTGGCTCTTCCGGCGGCGTTGCAGCATCGCCGGGCGGGGGCGGTGTTGCCTCGTCTGGTGGCCATCATGATTCCTTTTTCGGTTGTCGGTGTCGTGTCGGGGGTATGGCTGAGTGCCGGGCCGTGGTTCCAGGGCGAGCGTGAGGTACACCTAGCTCGTGTTTTTGGTGTGTTCCTGCTGTATGTGGTGGGCTACAACGTATACCGGTTGCTGTCCAATCGCCGGTTTGCGGATATGGATGATGACGCGGCCCGCGGGTTACCGGGCTGGAAAATTGCCTTGGGTGTTGGTCTGCCGACCGGTCTGCTGGGTGGGCTGTTGGGTATCGGTGGGGGGGTGTTGGCGGTGCCGCTTCAGCAGGTGTTGTTGCGTGTTCCGTTGCGTCGGGCCATCGCCAACAGCGCGGCCACCATTATCCCGTTGAGCCTGATCGGCGCGACGTACAAGAATTACTGCAATGCGCTGGCGGGGGTCGCGTTTGTGGATGCTCTGCGGCTGGCGGTCTTGCTCATTCCGACGGCCATGTTGGGTGGGTACCTTGGCGGGCGGTTGACCCATGTCGCCCCGCGACGGGGGCTGCGCATCGCCTTTACGCTGCTCATGTGCTATGCGGCGGTGACGCTGATTCGTCGGCCCGCCCGGACTTCGTTGCCAGTCACTCGGCCGGCTCCGGCGTCGGCGACCTCGCCATCCCGTGCTGTGCCGGGGGTGGGCGGCGCAACCCTTGCGCATTGACCGGGGCACATACCCCTTGATGACCTTGGTGATGCCGGAAGCGATGATCCGCGCATGCTGGGTTGACCGATACGATACCCGAGGCAGGATTGATGCGGTTGGTCTCGCAGGGAGGCTGGATCGTGTCAGGGCGGGAACCGCATTGGAGCCGCGACGGTGAGCCGGACGGCATGTGCGGGGACCGCTCCCTTACGGTCGCGGCTCTGCTTTGGTCGTGACTCTGCTTTCGGTCGCGGCTTTGCTTGGGGTTGCGATCAGAGACGGCGGGCAGGCTGCCGGTTGGCGTGAACACGGGAGGCTTGACGTATGGGGTGCATGAACGGCGGGTTTCGGCGAGGCGGGCGATGGCGATCAGGGGCCATGGGGTTGGTTCTGATGATGGTGTTGGCGGGATCGGCGGGGCTGAGTTGCGATTCCGACGCTCAGACCGAGTTTCGACAGACGGCCACGCAGGCGATAGGCAACGGCGTCAAGACGATCGTCAACGGGATACTTGACGGCTGGATCGCGGCGATCCTGGATGCGGGCGACGGCGCCAGTAGCAACTAACGCAGCGGCGTCTTCCGTATAATGCCCGTTTCTCGGTTTTGCAGATCGAGCATGTTCTGCGGGCGGTCGTGCATGTCTTGCGCAAGGCAGGTCAGGGAGCGAGGGGTGAGCCAGGCAGCACGGCGTACTGCTTGCGGGTGATCCGCATGACTAGCATGCAGTGGCGGCGGTTGGTGGTGGGGAAGAACTTGGTCTGTTCGCCGACCTGGAGGAAACCGGTCGCACGGTAGCAGCGGATGGCGGCGACGTTGTCTGGAAAGACAACCAGACTGACGCTATCTGCTGTACGTTGGACGAAGGCCAACTCGAGAAGCAGTTGCACCATTTGTCGGCCTTGTCCGGTGCCGCGCCATCGGGGATGGATCAGGCAATGCCCGAGCCAGAGGTGGCGGTTCTCGTTGGGCATGGGGTTGAGTTCGACGTAGCCCCGCGGTTTGCTGAAGCCGTCGTGGTAGAGAAGCATGGGGCATCCGCCTGGGCCGGGCCATTCCGCCATCTTGGCGGGGGTAAGCGGGGGAGGCGTTTTGGGGGCCAGCCAGAACAGGGCGTGGTGGTCTTGCACCCAGGCGGCCACGAAGGGGGCCAACGCAGCCTCGAACGGTACGAGGTAGTACGAACCCCTTCGGGCGTAGACCGCATCGAGATGAACCGGTGCGACGCTCATGACAGGTTCCGTATTTCCATGATACCGTAAACGGGCCTTGTGGGCCAGTCGTCCGAAGTTACATGTGCATCGGCTGAGAGGTGAGTCCATCGTGAATGATTCCGCCCCAGTGGGCCGGTTTGGCGGTCGGGCGATCCGGCGAGAGCGATGGGAGATTGCCGGTATGTGCTTTGATTTGGCTTGGCCGGCGGATATGGACGCTCTGCTGGATGCCCCTGAGACGCAGCGGCGGCACGACTTGGATGGTTACATGCCCTACTGGGCGCAGCCGTGGCCCAGCTCGGTGCTGCTGGCCGAGGCGGTGCTGGCGGGCGAGCCAGGTGCCGGGCGGTCGGCAATTGAGATCGGGTGCGGGATCGGGCTGGCGAGTCTGGCGGCGTTGCGTATGGGCTGGGTGGTGACGGCGAGCGATTACGACGAGGAAGCCCTGTTGTATGCGATGCTGAATGCTCGGACGAACGGTTTGCGGTTTGCGGGGGTGAAGTCGATCGACTATCGCGAGCCGTTGGCTGAGCCGGCCTACGATTGCGTGCTTGCGTCGGGTCTGTTGTATGAGCAGCGGTGTTGCGAGCCGGTCGCGCGCTGGGTGGCGTCGGCCCTTCGTCCTGGTGGTTTTGCCCTCTTAAGCGACCCCAATCGCACGGCGGCGGAATCCTTCGTCGGTCACGCGGCGGCGGTGGGCCTGCGTTTGGAGGTTCGGTCGGTTGAGTCGAAAGCGCCGGCGGGTCTGCTCCATCGTGGGCGGATTTGGCGGGCGACAAAGGCCGGGTAGCTTGCCGTCGGTTATGCCAGGATCAGCCATACCTGCCGTGTTCGTGCACGGTGCGGAACATGACCTCGGCGTTGGCGAGCGCGCGTGGATCGAGCGGCACCATGAACGGCCCGGCGGTGGGTAGAGCGACGTATCGGCCGCCGGGAGCGCCTTGAGCGAGTGCGGTTTGCACCTCTTGCCGCACGGTCTCGGGCGAGCCCGTTTCGAGGGTGACGGCCTGGATGCCCCCCATGATGCACATGCGTTGCCCCAGGCATTTCTTCACTTCAGCCAGAGTCACGTCAGCGCTGGTCAGGGGCAGGGTTTCGACGGGTTCGAGGGCGTCGGCGCCAATCTCGGCGATGGGAGTGAGCAGGTCGCGCAGGCGGCCGTGGCAGTGAATCACACTGAAATTGCCTGTTTCATGGATGGCCTGCGTGGCCGGCTGGTCATACTGGACGACGTAGCGAGGGAAGTAGACCCGCGGGTTCATCAGCGGCGCGCCGCAGTACTCGGGCCCCCAGAGGCGGAAGGCGGCGTTTTTGACGTGGTTGCCGATCATGCGAATAGCCCGGAGCACCTGCTCCTGGACCTTGTCGAGCAGGGCACGGATGGGGCCGTCGTCGGTGGCGCATCGCATGACGAAGTCTTCGAACTCGAACAAGCCGACCACGTGGCCGAGTGCGTCGCCGATGCTGAAGAGCAGCAGGCCGTGGTCACCGACGCGGGCTTCGAGATCGCGAAGTCGAGGGATGTTGACCTCGGCGGGAGCGGTCGGCATGGCCAGCACTCGCTCGATGTCCGCGTCGGATTTGACGAACGGTTCGATCTGCCAGTAGGTCATCAGCCCCGGATCGCGGCGGGCTACGGAGCGAAGCGGGCCGCGGGGCGTATCGACCTCGTGTACACGCATGATGCTGCCATCGACGTTGCGTTCTTCCAGGCCGGTGACGGCGTTGGGGTCGCCGAAGAGGATGGGCACGTCGATCGGTGCCCGGACGAAGGTGTCGCCGTATTCTCGTTCAAGGGCGAGCAGCGGGGCGTAGCTTGGCTCGCGGTTGGGCCAACCGTCGTTATAGGGGGAACTCTCGTACAAGGTTACCGGGACGCGGTCGGGCGTTTCGCTGCGCAGGGCGGCCAGGAGACGTTCGCGAGAAGTCATGGCTGGGCCTCACTGATTCGGGTTGGCCGGTGCGGATCTGGGGAAGAACGGCATCAGCTCGGGGCGGGCGAAATCCTCTGACATCTGCGTGGGCAGCCGGTAGACGCGCCCCTCCTGCGTGGTGAAGTACAGTCGCGATTCGGAGGGCTGGCGTCCGTGGCCGTCGGTCCAGAAGGCGTAGAAGTCCTGGTGGGCGTACTCGGGCCGGCGGGCGTAGCCGTGGTTATACAGGCTGTCGCGGGTCAGCCATTGCGAGACCCAGGTGCGTCCGAGGTCGCCACTGGTCCACATCATCATCTCGCCGCCGGGGTTGTAAGGCTGCGGGCTTTGAGGTGGATGGTTGCGACCGACGATGGTCGGAGCGATGAGCCGCCACGCGGATTTGCCTTCGACGTGCAGACAGCCGGTGTCGTAGTTGTTGTCGGCGAGGAGTAGGCCGCTGATTTGCCATTCGTTTCCGGTCCATCGAGCGGTATAGACCTTTCGCCAGTTGTTTCTGGGTCCCGGTTCCCAGCCGCGGCTGACGACGTAGACGATAACCGGGAAGCCGCGTGAATCGAAGGTGAGGTCGTCGAGGTAGACGAGCTGGCGGGCGGACGCGTAGTCCCGGACGAGGGCGGTGTTGTCGACGGAGGTCAAGGGCACAACGACGGGCTCGCCCGCGGCGGTCTGCCATGTGTGGCCGAGATCGGGGGTCTCTATGTAGTAGAGGTTGGTCCGGGCGTTGAGTCCGCCTTCCTGCGGATGGTAGTTGAAGGCGGTGCCGACCTTGCCGCCGAAACGTGCGCTGACCTGGTAATGGCCGCGTTCGATGCCTGCCAGGGGTTGTGGTTCGGACCAGTCGAGGCCGTCGCGGCTGGTCATGAAATGGAGCTTGCGGCCGGCGTCGTATCGTGTGTGCAGGAAGAGGAAGCCGCGGCCTTCGATGTACCATGGTTGCGGGTAGGAGAAGTTGGTTTCCCAGACCATGCGAAAGGTGTCGATGTCGTAGGGCTTGGCGCTCTTGAAGACGTAGGCCGGCCGGGCGGTGCCGTGCGCGGAGACGAAGACGTAGATGTAGCCCTCGCGGTCGAGCATGAGCACGGGGTTGTCATGGGCGTCACTGGTCTTCTTGTTCATCAAGAGGGAGGGCCGAGGGACGAGCCCCGTCTTGTGGTCGTAGTAGGAGACGCAGATGAGCAGGGTGCGTTTTTCGTCTGACAAGTGGCCGTCCTCGGGCATGCCACCGTAGACGAAGAAGGTCTTGTCAGCTTCCGGGGCATAGTGGGCCATGGGGATGTGATGCGCGCAGTAGGTTCCCAGTCCGCCGCTGTACTTGTAGCGGTACTCATCGTTGGTAGGCTGGTTGGAGTACCAGATACCGTGGTAGCCGTTGAGTCTCTCGCAGGTTTGCGGCGGGGCGTCGGGGTTGGGCTTGCCCGGCCAGCGGTCGGTTGGGGAGGCGGGCTGGGTGCCGGCAGCCGGCTGGGTCTGGGTGGGGGCTTCCTGTGCCCATGCGGCCGGCCCGAGCATCAGAGCCAGCGGCCACAACAATCGACCTGTCTTTCGCATCCGGTCACTCCCTTCATGGCGGCAGCGTCACATGACGGTGCTGCTTTGTGTCGGCCGCGGCCTTTGATGGCCGTTGGGCAAGATAGCGCTTTTACCCGCCGGCCGCCACGGCTCGGCTGAACTCGCCGAAGTCGGGGGGCGGCCGCTACTGGCGAACGCTCTTCATCGCGGCAGCTTGAGCATCTCCTCCAGCTTGTCAAACGTGTGCGGTTCGGAAACGCGTGTGATGCCGATGCGGGCCGCCCGAGCCTTGTAGTCCGCGAGGACGGCTTGGGGATCGTTGCCCATCGGCCAGGCGATGTTCTTCGCGATGCTTTGCTGCTTCATGTCCTGCCAGCGGATCATGAAGGCGTACATCATGGGCATCTGTGCGTCGAGGACGCGTTGGCGGATGACGGGTTCCGAGGCGACGGCTGCCTCGGCTTGCTTGAGGTGTGCCCACGCGGCGGTGAGCGTTTCAATGTTCATGAATCGCCTGTCGGGCTCTTCGTAGCAGCCGAGCGGCTGTTGGCCGGCTTGCATGACGTCGTGGATGGTGTCGATGTACGCCAACACGTGCGGGCCGGCCGCGCCGAAGTAGCCGTGGGTGAATTCCTCGATCAGCTTGCGGTCGTCGAGCGTAGGATCCCATAGGAGCTTGGCCAGTACCCAGGCTCGCAGCTCCATCATCTCCGCCCCGAGCGTGCCGTAGGCGCCTTGCTCGAAGATGCCGGTCACACTGTTATTGACAAAAAAGCGGACGTTTGGGCCCAGCACGCGGAGGTTGGGATGCACGAACAGGTAGTGCCGAAAATTCGTGACGTAATCCCAGATGTAGAGGCGGTTGGCGATCTTGCCCCAGGCGATGAGGTTCTGGGCGAAGCGTTCATTTCGGTCGTGCGTTTCGAGGGGTAAGTTGTAGGAGCAGCCCATGGTGCACAGCCAGATGATGACGTTGTCTCTGGGGCGGGTGATTTTTGGGGGTGCTTCGGAGTAGGTGTAGGCCAGGGTGCTGATGGCGACCTTGGGAAACTCCTCCTCGATGTCCGCGGCGACGGCGTTGACGAAGCGGAGGATGGAGCCGGCGGGGCTACCTTCCTCTTGGTCAACGGCTTTGCACTTGGCGCAGGTGCAGTTGCCGTTCCAGTCATTTTGCGATACGGACGCTTGGGTTGCGTGTGGGTTTTTTCGCAGCAGTGCCTTGAGATTCTTGACGAACTCGTGACGCATCTCCTCGTTGGTCAGACAGAGCTGCCCGCCCTCGTGCTTGCGTTGGCCGTCGATTTCACTATACCACTCGGGGTGGTCGGCGAAGTACTTGGCTGGGGGGAGCAGCGGATAGAAGGTGTGGACGAATCCGGCGATGGCGTGCTTGCCCCCGACCTCGGGAGTGAGTCGCGCGTGGGCTCCATTGGCCTTGTTGCGGAGCGCCCATTCGCCGTCAAAAGCCGTTTCCCAGAAAGGCTCGCGGTATTCCACGGGCGGTATGTAGCGTTTGTCGAGTTTGGCGAATGTGAGGTTGGGCTGACGGGGGATGGTGCTGGCACCGGGTGCCCACCAACGGCAGCCGACCTGGTCTTCGAGGAAGGTGTAGACGGCGTACAGGGTGCCTCGGGGTTCGCCGCCGGCGAGGATGAGGTCCTTGCCGACCGTGCGGATGATGAGCCCCTCGTCGCCGAGGTTGCCGACGGCGGATCGTGGGTCGGCTAGCTTCGCCGACCTGGGGCCGACGAGGATGCGCGGCGAAGGTGCGGTGCCGGTTTCGTCGATGGGCAACTCGGCGCCGGTTACTTCTTTGAGGAAGTTCTGGAGTTCGCGAGCTGCGTGTAGCTGGGGCGGCGACGATCCTTGGACGCAAACGATGGTGGCGGTGCTCTTGCCGTCGTGGGCGATTTCAATGGCCATGGTGGAGACGCAGAGTGCAAGTGTGCACAGGAGACCGATGGAGATCCTTTTCAGGGTATCGTGCATGAGGACACCTCGCTGGTTAGGGTAAGGTTGTCGAGATACCAGACGACGCTGTCGGTGGCCTGGCTGACGAAGCCGAGCCAGTGGAGTTGTTGGAACTGCGGACTGCCGAAGCTCAGGTTGCTGAATCGGCGGGGCTCGGTGCCGGGCACGGTGACGGTCAGCTCCCATTTGCCGGTGGCGGCCGATCCCAGGCAGGCGGCGATCTCGATCCGCACCCACTGGCTCTCGGGAATGGACATGAGTTCGCGGCCCCCGACCCGCAATGTGCCGTTGTGCACCCACAGGCTCGGGCCGACCAGGTAGGGGGTCGTTTCGTTGCGCCACTCGTGGTAGAGGTGGGCGCCCGGCTCGACGCGGAGATCAAAGCCGCAGCGGGTGGTTCCGTCGGTGTGCGCCGGCCGGTAGACAAAATGGGGATTGAACGGTTGGCTCAGGCCGGGGGCATCCTGGATTCTGAGGCTCCGCTTGCCCTGGGCTGCGACTTCGTCCGTGACTGCCGCGCTGTCGCCTTTGCCCTCGACGTGCAGTGTGGCTCGCCACGGCGGCTTGCCCACGGGCGTCGTCTCGAAGCCGTCTGAGAACTGCAACGGCGGAGGTGGGGGCGGCGGCGGGGCGAACTCGACCGGCGAGTACTGTACATCACGGGCGAGGGCGATCCAGTCCTCGCGTTCGTAGACACCGGCCTTGGAGAAGTCGAACGGCTGGAAGCCGACCTGCTTCGCCGGCGTGTCGCCCTTGAAGTGGAAATCCCGGCCGGCGGCATCGACGAATCCGGGGTCGGCGACGATGGAGCCGGCGTCCTTGCCGAGTTTCTGCCACTCTTCCAGGCTATGGTCGGAGAAGGTGACCGGTCGGCCGGAAGCGTCCCAGTACAGGTTGTCGTGCACCGCGACGCGGTCATCCTTCCACTGCCCGGCATGCAAGGTGCCTTGGTCGTAGTAGACGATGTTGTGGGCGAAGGTGAAGGAGAGATGCTCCTCGACGCGGGTGCGTTGGAGTTGGCCCTCCATGCTGAAGGCGAAGATGTTGTTGCGGATGATGTTTTCGCGGCCGTAGTGCTGGTGATAGCCGCCGGTCTTGGTGTTGTAGACGAGGTTGTTCTCCAGCACGATGTGCGAGCTGCCCTCGTCGTTGTAGAGGCCCCATCCTCCGTAGCTGTAGGAGTAGATATCGTGGGTGACGTTGTGGCTGACGGTGGTTCCAGCCGATGGCCCCAGCGTGTAGACCGCGCCCATGTCGCTGAGCACGCCCCAGCCGAGGTGGTGGATGCGGTTGAGGTCAATGCGGTTGCGTTGAGCGAGGCTCTCGGCGTAGCCCCATCGCCAGCCGACGGACACGCCGGTGTAGAACAAGTCGCCGATGTCGTTGTGGGTGACGCGATTGTCGCCGCTATGCCCGATCCAGACGCCGACCGCGCCGGCGAAGATGCGGCCGCCGGCCTGGATGATGTTGTTGTCCACGAGGATGTGACCGGTGCGGGTTGGGCCTGCGGGGCGGATGCTCTCTTCCCCGATGCGCACGCCGCCGGCGCCGAGATCGTGCAGGTAGTTCCGCTCGATGCGGCAGTCGCGGCAGCCCTGGCGCATCCAGATGCCGTAGATGCCGACGTGGGCGATCTCACAATCCTCGATGGCGACGCGACAGGCCCCGTCGGCCATGATGACCGCGGGGATGGATCGAGCGGCCTGCGGGTCGTTGTAGCCGGTCGGGGGCATGACGTAATGGCTGTGCTGGAAGGTCAGCCCGCTCAGGATGATATCGGTGACCGGTTCGTTCTCGGCGGGTCGGCCGGCGAACTGCACGAAGCTCTCGGCGACCGGAGCCACGACGACGGCTGTGGCCGGGTCTTCGCCGGGCAACGGCAGGTAAGAGAGCGTGCCGTCGCGGCCCAGGAACCATTCGCCGGGCTCGTCGAGGGCGGCGCGGATGTTCTCCACATGGTAACGTTGGTGGCTGCCCCAGCGGAAGAAGGGCCATGCGGCCGGGTTCGCCAGGATCATCTCGCGCGTCTGCGGATCGAACGAGGCCACCGCGTGCCGCGAGACTTCCCACGAGTGATACACGACAACGACGGCATCGCGTATGTCCGGCCAATCATCAAGATCCCCCGGGCGGGCGACGAAGGCCTGCTTGCTCAGGTCGCCCTCCTGCCCGGTGGTCGGGTTGATACCGTGTTCGATGCGCTCCTGCATGTAGAGGTAGAACTTGTTGGGATGGCGTGCCCGCGTGGCCCTATGGCCGTTGACGAAGAGCTGCTCAAAATGCCACTCACCGGCCGCCACCTCGGGGATCTGTACGGTCCAGACACCGTCGGGCCCTCGGCGGAAGCCTTCGATCGCTCGCCCGCCGTCGAAGATCGGGCGCTCGCCCGGCAGGGCTTCATAGATCACCGGGCAGGCGTCGGTGCCGCTGTCGATTGGCTCGAACACCACCGGCTCGGGGCTGGGGTATCGACCGCCGGCGAGGAGCACGCGCACCGGTTGGGTGAGGGGCCCGGCGGCTTTGAGTCGGCGGACCGCGTCCCGCGCACCCTGCAAACTGGCGAGGGGGCCGTCCGTGCCCGCCTCATTGGCGGTCGCCAGTCGGCCGGACCAGGCATCGTTGCCGCCCGGGGCGACATGCAAGACCTCTGCTCGGCTGTTGTGCGTCGCGGTCAAGGCGAATAGGAACATGACGATCATTCGGGGGAGAAACACGGCACGCATTCGATTGCCTCCCATCCAAGCGGCGGGCGGGCCGATGCAACATCCAGTGGACACCGGCAAGCCGCTCATTCTGGCCGGGATTGAGCCTGGAGGCAAGAATCGGACAGCGCGTGCGCGGCGCGGCCTGCGGTCCGCCGGTCGCCACGGCTCGACTGAGCTCGCCGAAGTCGGCTCGGCTGGCTCGCCGAAGTCGGGGGGCGACCGCTACGGCTGCGTCGTCGGGACGGCGGGTTGCGGCGGCGAGTCCAGCGTGATCCAGCGGAAGTTCCTGAACCATATATTGAGGCCGGTGTAGGTTCCGCCGGCGGGTATGGGCTCTCCTATAGGTTGCCAGTCGGAGGTGCGGTAGAATTGCAGATCCCGTTTCGCGTCTGGAGGCGGCGCCACCTTGCCGAAGGCTCTGACCCAGTCGACCGCGAACTTGCCGCTTGGAGAAACTCGGGGGAATACCAGTTCTTTCGGCAGGTGCCGGACTTCTCCGGTCGCGAGCATGGTCTGTGCCGTCACCGTGGCCGGGTGATTGTCCTGTCTGATCTGAAGTCGCGTCAGGACGTATGCATCGTTAGGGGCCACATCGAGGAATGTGCCGGAAGCAACCTGCGAGATGTGTTGGGTCTCGAAATCGTAGCGGTACGTCGCGGACAAAGGCTCGTAGTACTCCTCACCGGGCGGCGTGGGGATGCCGTCGGTATAGTACAGGAAGCGCCCGGATTGACTCCATCCGACAGGTATGTCCTTGGCATCGAACAAGCTTGGGGTCCCGGCGGCCTCCTCGGCGGGCAGGATTACCTGGAGTGCGCCTTGGGTCGTCAGAACCGCCACTCCGTGCTTCTGGATGTAACGATCGTCGTGGTTGGGGTCGGTGACGTAATAGAAAGCGACCCGGGCCGAATCCGGGCTCCAGGATAGTGGGCGGCAGAGATACCAACGGTGAACGACCTCGATGACCGTGGAACGGTCGCCTATCGCCAGGATCCGCTTGCTTCCACCTCGACCCCCGGGAAGGACTGGCGGACTTCGATAGTCGGCGACCAACCATCGGCCATCGGGCGAAACCGTCAGGGTGTCCAAAGAAACCTGCGTGTTTGGAATGAACTTCTCGAACAGCTTGAAGGGCACCTCGGACGCAGGGCCACCGGCGACGGTTCGCGGCCCTTCTCTGCTGGGCTTCCCGACTCGCTTGACCGCTACCAGTTGTCCGGAGCGATCAAGCAAGGCCCCGGAGAACACCTGTTCGGGATCCTGGATCTCGAGCATCACCTCGGGCTCCCGCAGCGGGGCACTGCGGACCAGCCGCCGAGGGAACTCCTCGCCCCTGACAGTGATCATGCTGACGAACCATTCCGCCGCATTCGCGGGCTGAGTCTCCGCGTGCGGCGTATCGGCCGGCCGCGTTTCTTGTGCCTGCAGAACCGATGGTAAGATGACGAATGTGACGAGAATGCCACGAATGCCCGCCCTCATGATTGATCTCCAGGCCATGCTTCATTACGCGCTTCTGTCGCTCCGGGCGTCTCCTTGGCTACTCGATGACGATCCAGCGGTACTCCCTGCCCCATTCCTCCGGGCTGACGTGTGGTTCCCTGGCGATGGGCTGGCCATGGGGTTTCCAGTCCTTGGTATCGAAGAAATGGATGGCGTCAAGCGCGAGGGTGGCCACCAGCTCTCCGCTGGGCGAGATCTTCGGGTATGCGATCCCTGCAGGAAGGTAGGTCGCCTCTCTCGTCTCTAGGTCTACTTTGGTTGTGCCCCCTCCCCAGCGGCCATCTTCTCGGGGAACGGGACTGTAGAACAAAAGAACATACCGTTCATCGGGCGATACGCTCGCCAACTCGCCAAGGCCGATGCGTTCCGTTCGCCCGGTGTCAACCTGAACGCGATAGGCGGCACTTTTTCCCGGAATCATCTTCGCCGCTGTCGAGTTGCGGTCCGGGTCGTCGAGCGGCAAACCCGAAGTATAGTAGATGAACCGGCCGGAAGGGCCCCATAGTGGGCCCATGTACTTCCCCATACCATCTGGGGTTCCAGCCGTATCCGACGCCCTCACAAGCTCACGGAGTTGGCCGTCGGCCGACAAGGTAGCTATGCCATGATTCTGGATGTGTAGATCATCTCCGTCGTAGCCTGACGCGTAGTAGAAGGTGACCTGCTTGGAGTCGGGCCTCCAGGAGAAAGGGTGCGTGACTATCCATTGTGTCGGGATTCTGTGAGCGTTCGTCGTGTCACCTATGACAAGGCTCTCGGCGTGATGATCGAAGAAGACGATTCGGGTGCCGTCGGGCGATATGGCCCCGGAGGGCCACACGCTGGTGGCCTCATTCGTCTCGAAGACGGCCGTTGGGGCTCCCGGCTCAGACTTGGTGAGGCCGATTCTTCCCCCGCGGGACAGGTCCCCGATGGCGTGCAGTTCCAGCAGGGCTCTGCCGCGTGTGTCCAGCAGAGAAGTGCGCAGAAACTCGCGAGGGCCCCGGACGCCGAAGCCCTGCGGATCCCTGGCCTTTCCGGTGAGCGGGTCAAGCCATCGAAGCTGGCGGATATGACCCGGAGCCGGACGACCATCCTCCAGCACCACGCGCTCAGCGCAGATGAATCGCTCGCGTTCGGCAATACTTGGCCGCGTGGTCTGGGCGGACGCCGGCGATGTGGCAGCAAGCCCACACAACAGGACAGCCAGAGAGATTTGTATCGCAAGTAGCCTCAGGAGCAGGGTCATCATGTGGCCTCCAGCCTGCTGGCATCCACCCGTGGGAGGCGTTTATGGTACCACCATAGCACACCACGGTCCAGGGCCGCCGTCCGCCGGTCGCCACGGCGGGCGCGTGACAACTCAGGCGGGTGGGATTGGCGTTCTGCCGGCCCCGATAGGGGCCAAGGGGGGTAGCCACGGGTGGAGTGAGCCGCAGGCGAACGAAACCCGAGGAAGCGGTACGATTCGAAGAGGCCCGCCCCGGCAGGGGTGGAGGATGGCCCCGCCAGACCGGCCCATTCGCCGCCAATTGCCCCGAAAGGAGCGTCGTATACGTGGTCCCCTCCGCCCCCGCCGGGGCGGGCGGAGGAACATGGGTGAATCTCGTTTCCACGGGTTTCGCGTCGGCCGGCTGCGCCGTCGCGCCGCTCCACCCGTGGCCACACCCTTCGCTCCTTCGGAGCGGAATCGAACACGCCAAGCTTGCCGATTCCGTCGCGGACCGTGCCGCGACCTGTTCGCTCCGCCACAGCGGGCGGGTCGCGGCTCTGCTGGGGTTTGGCAGTGCGGATGGGGCGGCTATGACAGACGATGGTTCGGGCAGGCTGGGCCGCGGGGAGGCCCGGGATGGGTTGTTTGAGATTGGCGGGGGTCGAATCGCATGGGCTGGGAGGGCTGGTTCACGCTGGCCGTGGTGGCGGCTGTCTTCATCGGCTTGGCTCGCAGCTTGGCCCCGCCGGGTACCGTTTCACGGATTTCCTGCGAGTCGGCGTGCCGCTGAGCTTGGTGCTGGCAGTGGTGGCGACGCTCCTGATTCCGGTGATCTGGCCGTTCTGAGTCCACCGGCACAGACCGGCAGGGGTGCTGACGCGGCGTCGGCGCGCGGGGGGCCGGCGCGGGGTCCGCGAAGCGGCCAAGCCTGAAGCTTGGTTCTCTTCAGGCATGGAGGGGCTGAGCCACCCCACGACCTGCAACCACGCAACTCAGCTCACCCTATACCCTTCACCCTTCACCCTTTACCCTTACTTCCGCATCATCGGCGGTGGTTGCGGGTTTTCCTCCAGAAGGAGGAACGGCTCGAACAGCCCGTATCCCACGACCGAGTACTGGCTGCCGGGCGGCGGGCCGGGGTTGGGTGCATGATGGAAAGCTCCCGGCCAAGCGGCGCCGAGCGGCGGGTTGTTGTGGTGCGGGCCGAGCGTATTCTTGAGCGTGCCGATGACTTTGACGTCGATCTCGTTGGTGCCGGTCTGAATCGCGGCGGTCACGTCGCACTGCCAAGGTGCGTGTTGGATGCAACCGGCTGGGCTTCCGTTGACGGTTACTACCGCCACGGCACCGTACCAGCGATTCAACGACACCAGGTACCGTCCTTTCTTGTTGGGCAGGTCGAACCGTTCGGTGTAGCTCACCCCGGCCGAGTAGAAGGGCATACCCTGATCCTTCCACGGCCCGAGTTGCAGGGTTGGCTCAGCCACGATCACGAAGCCCTTGTCGGTAGCTTTGAGGCCGAAGTCGCCGAGCACGTAGGCGGCCTCGATCTCATGGTAGATGGTGAAGGGTGCGGCTTTGAGGGTGAGCACGTTCTCGCCGGTGTGGGCCAGGGGGGCGACCGGCATCCGGCCGAACACCCGGTCTAGCCACCACGTCCGCCCGTCGTGGCGGAGCTCCCGGCCGTTGAAGGTCATGCGGTAGAGGTCCGGCCGTTCGACGACCACGTTGAGGTCGCCGGGCACGGGCCCTTCGATGGTGAAGCGGTAGGTCACCTCGCAGCCGCTGTCCGGTGCGAATCGCTTGGTAATGAGTTCATCGCGGAACTGCACGGCGCTGTCCCAGGGATTACGCTCCATGCCGTTCTTCTGGAAGGCGAACTGCCCGGCGGGGTAGACGTAGAGGTTCTCGCGGGTTTCTCCTCCGGCGGTCACGTCCACGTAATCGAGCGTCAGCACATTGGGATCGCGGCGGGTGATGGCGGGCGCGGTGTGCGCGGTTCCGGCGATCCGCTGAACCAGGCGAGGTGTGCAGATCGTGGCGGGCAACGGGTGGCGCTTCTCGTGAGACAGGAACAGCAGCAGACTACCGCACGGGGGCAGCTCAAAATGGGTCTTGACCTTGCCGTCCAAGGGCTGGAAGGGGTAGTCCCGTGTCTGCCCGGTGGCGGGATCCCACTGTTCGATGCCACCCATGTCCGCATCCAGGCCACCTGTGGAGGGGTGCTCGGTGCTCGTATTGACCAGGAAGAGCAGGTCGCCGTCCGCGAGTCGGCGGCGATGATGGAAGAGGATGCCCGGGTCGCTATCGGCACGGTGGATGGCCAAACCGTCCTCGCTGTAGGGCTTGAGCTTGGCGGGCAGGTCCGCAGGCTCGACGCGCTGCCAGCCCGGACTGCTGCCCAAGGCGGTTTTGGCGTTATCCGAGGCTTGGCCGTCGATCCTTGCGGGCGGCTCGACACAGGAGAGGATCGCGCCGCCGGCCTGGGCGTGTTGCCGAAGCAGGGCGAGTGTTGGGCTGTTCAGGTTTTCGGTGAGCGGAGGCAGGACCACGACGTCGTAGGTCCGTTCGCCGACGGTGAGTTTGCCGCTGGTCGCCGAGCCGAATCGGGCCAGGATGTCCTCCGAGCCGATGTCGTAGGCGATCTGGTGGCGTTCGAGGTCCATGACCGTCTGGAAGAAGGTCGCTCCGATCTCACTGAGGCGGGGGTCGTTTTGGTCGTGGGTGTGGTGCATCCACGCGGAGGTTGTGGGCTGGAGCAGCAGGACACGGTTGACCTGCTTGCCGGCGGACAGGGCGACGGAGAGTCGGGCGAAGTAGTCCGCCTGGACCTTGTAGGCCTCCCACCATGGGGCGTGGTATGAGAACGACAGCGGATGATCACGTTTGCGGGCTCCGCGGATGGTGACATAGGACAGGTGCTGGTTGAGCGTGTTGACGCCGAGCACGTAGAGCCAGTCGCCGATGCGTTTCATGTCTTCGAAGCGCATGTCCCATCCGCCCGCGCCGTAGGCCTCGCACAGCGTGCGGGTGCGCCCGAGCTGATTGGCGACGCTCTGCAACTCGCGCACCGCTCGCACGTTGCCGAACTGGGCGTGGGTGTGCTCGGCGTACTGATTGCAGAGTGTGTCGATGGCCGGCACCTGGTGATAGGTGTACATGGCCATGTTGTCGGGCACCATGAGCGAGCGGGGCCATTCGTGCTCCCAGTAGTGGCCGGTGAATGCGAGGTTGTGTTTCTCGCACCAGTCGTGCATGGGCTTGCCCCAGCGCTGGCCGAACAGGTCGTTGAGCACTTGCAGGTAGTTGTGCCGTACGCGCTGGTAGTCACCCAGCTGATGGTTGAGGCAGGGCAGGTGGTCGAGGAGCGAGTAGCCCCAGCGTTTGGCGAACTGCTTGGGCAGGTCCTCAGTCCAGGGGAACCCGCCGGCCGGCCGCAGCTCGGGCTCGTCGGTGAACGTGCCGGGGATTTGCCTGCCGAACAGGTACCCGAACCGCTGGCGGTAGGGTTCCAGCGTAATCTCGATGAACTTCTCGGCGACGCCGGGGTAGAGCAGATCGACGTAACAGCGGTTGCCGTGCCAGGGGCTGTCCGCCGCCCGGACGACGCGGCAGACGAGGTAACGTCCTTGCGGTTGAGTCTGGCCGGCCTGGAGCTGTGCGCTGACGTTCTGGTATCCCGCGTCGGTGAGGCGGTACACGGCGACCAGGTCCGCCGACCAGGCCGGCGCGTCGGCGACCTCCTGCATGGCCAAACCGCGCCCGCGCGACTCAGGCATCAGTTCCGGCACCCACCCGCCGGCGAAACCCGATGGGTAGCTGTTCTCGTCGTAGATCCAGACGCGCATGCCCAACCGCTTGCCCTCTTCGAGCGCGAGGGTCCAGAGTCTATACCACTCTTGGGACAGGTAGGGGGTCATGAGGCCCGGCCGCGGGTGTACCCATACCTGCCGCACGTTCTGGGCCGCCAAGTCGCGCAGTGTGCCGGTGATCTGCTCGTCGGTCAGCATGTCGTTCCAGACCCACAGGGGCCCGCTGCTGTACTCGGCAGGGGGATCCGCGAACAGGTCTCGCACCGCCATGGATGCTGAAGGAGTTGTCTGGCAACCGGCCATCATGACTCCCGTGGGCAATACCAGGCACACGAGTAAGAGTGAGTGATAGTGCATGATTTGCATTCCTTACAGGAAAGTACGCGTGCGGTCGACGGTTGTCCGTTTGAACCGGCCGACCATCGGAGCCGTCAGGATAGGTAATTCTGCTCGTAGCTTCAAGTGGGAGCGGGTGCCGGAAACGGCAGCGGTCGTTTTCGGGCGGTGGCCGTTCTGTCGAGGATAGTGGGAGCCGCCGGGTCAGTCGACGCTGCCCAATGCCGTCCGAAGGTGGAACAGGGTCAAAGCGATGCGCGGGCCGGCACTCAAATGCTCCTCCCCACCGACGCATCGGACCCGCTGTTCGCGGATCGCTTGCAGGTCGCCGACCTGAGCCCAACTTTGGTACAGGTTGGTCAGCAGTTGCTCAGTTACCGTGGTGCGAAACTCAACGATGATCTCGGGATCGAGCAGGCGGAGTCGTTCGAGCGAAATCTCGCCATGTGAGGCCGACACGCTGTCCGCGGCAGCGTTGGTGTGGCCGGCCATGGTGAGCAGACCATCGAGGAACGAGCCGGGCCCGGCTACAAATACCGCGCTGGGTGGAACGGGCAGTGGGCCGAGTACGATCAGAACCCGGCGAGGATGGGCGGCGGCGCGGTCGGGCGAGATGGTCAGCCGAGCTACGTCGGCTTGGATGGCGGCGGTCAACTCGCGGGCCGTCTCGGGTCGATCACAGATTCGCCCTACCCGCTCGATAGCCTCGTATACCTCGTCGAGGGTGTCGTGCGGGACGATCTCATGACGCAGGCCCAACTGCTGCAGTCCGGCAATCGATCGGCTGCTGTTGCTGGTGACGAAGACGATGTCGGGCGAGAGGGCTTTGATTTTCTCGAAGTTGGCGTCGATGAGGGCTCCGACGACCGGCACGGATCCGATCTCCGGTGGATGCAGGCAGTAGGGAGTCCGGCCGACGAGCCGATCACGCAGCCCCAGGGCGCAGAGAATCTCCGTGATGTTGGGGGCCAGGGAGACGATGCGATCGGGCCCTGCGTTCTGTTCCGCCGGTAGGACGCGGGGGTGCGCGACGTAGTCGGAGGGCGGGGAAACCGCCGGCAGATCCCAGGTTGCGTTCGCCGGGTGCTTGAGCGTCACTTCCGGCCGGTGCAGGTGACTGCGGACGCGCAGTACGAATGCTCCGACGAGCAGGCCAGAGACCACGACGAAAAGAACGCGAGATCGACTCATAGTGGTCATCGCCTATGCCTCGAATGATCGCCGGCTCCGGCGACGCTGCTCACAGAGCAGCACCACACGAGTTTCTGAACGCATTCCGCACTGCCTACAGAGCGGTGCCGCACGGATCTTCTCCTTCGCCGCCTTGACACCTCTGCGTCTCTCTCTGGCGGTTGTGCTTTCGCCTCCTATTACTACTGCCTCACCTGTCGGCCAAGGTGCCGCTCTACACTGTCGATCTTGGCGGTGAGTCGGCCGGTGTGGCCTCGCCGCCAGTCCATCTTAACCGTGCAGGTGACGCGGTTGCTGTCCTGGGACATCGTCTCGAAACACTGCCGCACCACCGCCATCACCTCGTCCCATTCGCCTTCGAGCACTGTGCCCATCGGGTTGAGCCGGTAGGGCACCCCGCTTCGGTCGATGATATCGAGGCTGCGGGCCACGTGTTTGCCTACGGATTCACCCTTGTCCATGGGCCACATCGAGAATTCCACCAGCATGGCCATTGATGGCCCTCCTTATCGTCGCGGCGCCGGAGCGGCGGGCAATCGGTGACGTCCGGTCGGGCTATTGTAACAACGGCTTCACAGGACCGCACTCGGTTGAGGGGGCGGCAGGCAACCGTATAATCGGTCCGAGCGGGGGCGGTCCTCGTGTGACGACGCGAAGAGTCCTGAGCCCAAGTGGCTGGAGCGTGGCTATGAACAGGCACATGCGACAATCGTGCATTGCCTTGGTCGTGGGAGCTGCGGGAGCGATCGGCGTGGTCGGTGCGGCTGAGCCCGCCGGGACCACTCGCAAGATCGACGGGTACCGGCCGATCTGGTTCGACCTGGGCCAGCGGTCCGAATACGGGCCGAAGTACTCCGGCGGGCTGGGAACCTACACGGCAAAGCATCACCCGCTGGCGGTGTACGCACCGCAAGCCGACAAGACCTTCTTTGTGTACGGCGGTACGACGGCCGCGGACAAGACTCACCTCCTGGCAATGGTGTCCTATTATGACCACCGGCGCGGCGTGGTGCCCAAACCGACCGTGGTATATGACAAGAAGGGTGTGACCGACCCGCACGACAACCCGAGCATCAACATCGACCAGACCGGGCACCTGTGGGTGTTTGTGAGCGGTCGCGGTCGGTCGCGGCCCGGTTTCATCTACCGCAGCGTCGAGCCGTATAGCATCGACAACTTCGAGCAGGTCCGGGAGGCCGAGCTCACCTACCCGCAACCCTGGTGGGTGCGCGACAAAGGCTTCTTGTTCCTGTTCACCAAGTACACCCGCGGCCGGGAACTCTACTGGAACACCAGCCCGGACGGCAGGCAATGGGGCGAGGACCGCAAGCTGGCGGAGTTGGGCGGGCACTATCAGGTGAGCAACGAACGCAACGGGCGGGTCATCACCGCCTTCAACATGCACCCCGGCGGGAAGGTCGACAAACGCACGAACCTCTACTTTGTGCAGACCGACGACATGGGTGCCACCTGGAAGCTCGCGAACGGCACGGTGATCGAGACGCCGATCCGTGACGTGGCCAGTCCCGCATTGGTCCACGACTACGCGGCGGAGGGACGCCTGGTCTACGTCAAGGACATCGGGTTTGATAAGGAAGGTCGGCCGGTGGTGCTCTACGTCACCAGCTCGCACTTCCAGCCTGGGCCGGGCGGTGACCCGCGGACCTGGACGATCGCCCACTGGCAGGGCGACCGATGGGTTTTCCGCGAGGTGACGCAATCCACGCACAACTATGACATGGGCTCGCTGTACATCGAGGCTGACGGTACCTGGCGGATCATTGCTCCGACGGAACCCGGGCCCCAGCGATGGGGTACCGGTGGCGAGATGGCCATGTGGGTGAGCGAGGATCAGGGGGCGACCTGGCGTAAGCTGCGCGACGTGACGCGGGGTAGCCGGTTCAACCATGGTTACGCCCGCCGCCCGGTGAACGCTCATCCCGATTTCTACGCGTTCTGGGCCGACGGCAACCCGGATGAGCTGTCTCCCTCGCACCTGTATTTCACGAACCAGGCCGGTGACGCGGTTTGGCGGATGCCCTACGAGATGACCGCGGACGTGGCCGCTGCGGCCGATATGCGCATCAATCCTTGATGTGGATTAGGTTACGGGGCGGAGCATGTCGAGAGCCATGCACGCGGTACGTTGGGCGGCATCGTCGGTGCCCAGTGAGCCGATGATCGCGTCGAGATCCTGCCGCATGCTCACCCGGCGCTCGTCGTTGCCGAGAATGTCCAGGGCCTCGGCGAGGATGGGGGCGGTCGAAACGTAGTAGGGCATGAACTCGGGCACGACGCGCCGGCCGGCGAGGATGTTCACCAGACACAGATGCGGGGTGGTGATGAGCCAGCGGCCGACCAGCCGGTAGCCCCACTTCGAGCCGTTGTACATGACCACCATGGGCAGGCGGTGCCAGGCGACCTCGAGCGTGGCGGTCCCGGATGCGCACAGGGCCAAGTCCGCGGCCGCCAGCAGGTCCGTAGTGCGGCCGGTGACGATGTGCAGGGGGAACGGCGGGGTGCCCAGCTTGGCTCGGATCGTGTTTTCCGCCTCGGCACTGGCCGCCGCGAAGACGAAGCCGGCCTTGGGGTGTTGGCTGGCGATGCCTTGAGCCACCTCGATCTGGCCGGGGAGCACCTCGCGGATCACGTGCTGTCGCGAGCCGGGAAGGCAGGCGACCAGCGGTTGCCCAAGCGTTTTCAGCCGTTGCACCGTGGTGGGGTCGGCCGGGTCTGCGGTCAGTTGCTCAACCAATGGGTGCCCGACGAAGCTTGCGTCGATACCTCGCTGGCGGAAGTAGGGCTCCTCGAAGGGTAAAATGGCCGCGAGGCGGTCCACCCGGCGTCTCATGCGGCCGATTCGCCAGGGTGCCCATGCCCATAATTGGGGAGCGATGTAGTACAGCACGGGGCAGCGGGCGGCCTTGATGTGTTTGGCCATCGGCAGGTGGAGAGCCGGGGAGTCCACGAGGATCGCCAGGTTGCAGGGCTCGGTTTGCAGGAGGCGGCGGACGCGGTGAACGAGGCTGTACGCCCGACCCGCGAGCCGGACCGCCCCGACGAGCATCGCGGATTGGCGGGTCCAATCCTCGATGGCGAGGCAGCCGGCGGCCTGCATGAGGGGGCCGGCTACGCCCAGGAACTGGGCAGCGGGGCACTGTGTGTGGATGGCCCGGATCAGACTGGCGGCGTGGCGGTCGCCGCTCGGCTCGGCGGCCGAGATGAAGATACGTGGTGTCCCACCCGTCGATCCGGCAGACCCTGGCGTCATGTGTGCTCCTTGCGGTTGGGGAGACTCTATCGTCGTGGCGGTGGGGTGGTCAAACCAAGGCTCAAGCGACCTGGGCGGGCCCGGTCATCGGGGCCGGCGCCAAAAGGGAGCCACCGCGAATTGGGGCACGGAAAAAAAGGTGGGTTGGCGGGCTGGCATGGGCGTGGGGCTTCGTTTATGATACCGAGTTCCCGTATCGCCCGGGCTACAGGGCCGGCAAGGTCTCTGAGCGAGGGTGAGCTGTCGCCGGGGCGGCGTCAGTGGGGGTGGTCTGTGCACGGATTGGCCGTGCCCGCGGTCCGGGTGGTTCGCGAACCCGGTCGGCGCATCGAAACAGGTCGCGAAAATCGTGGAGGTGCCTTTTGGCGTCTGAACTGGTACGCAATCTGGTTGATTCGGGGATTCACTTCGGGCATCGCACAAGTCGCTGGAATCCCAAGATGCAACCGTACATCTTCGGCAAGCGCAACCTCATCCACATCATCGACATCCGTGAAACGGTGAAGGGCCTGCTGAGAGCCTCGAAGTTTCTGTCAGGCGTGGTAGCCCGGGGCGACGACGTGTTGTTCGTGGGCACCAAGCGTCAAGCTCGGGTGTCGATCACCGCGGTGGCTGAGCGGACGGGTATGCACTACGTGATCGAGCGATGGCTTGGCGGCACGCTGACCAACTTCCGGACGATTCGCTCGCGGCTGGCCCGGCTGGAGGAGCTGGAGGCGATCGAGGCGGCGGGGATGGCGGACAAGTACAGCAAGAAGATGATTGCCACCCTGACGCGCGAGCGCCGCAAGATCAAGCGGAACCTGGAAGGCATTCGGCGAATGAACAAGCTGCCGGGCGCTCTGGTTCTGGTGGATATCCGCCGGGAGCACATCAGCGCCCGCGAGGCCCGCAAGCTGCACATCCCGGTGGTGGGACTGATCGACACGGATTCAGATCCGGATTGCGTGGACATCCCGATTCCCGGGAATGACGACGCGATGCGAGCTATTGAGTTGGTGCTGAGCTATCTCGGCGAGGCGATCGAGGGTGCGTTGCGAGCGCGGCCGCAGGCGGACAAGGACGCGGGTGATTCGCGTCCGGCGCGACGTTCGTTGCGGGCGATGGGTCGGGCGGAGGAGGGGGAAGCGTCGGCGAAAGCTGAGGAGACGCAGGCTCCGGCGTCGCCCGCCAACGATTCCGTCGTGGCGTAGCGATTACAGAGGACGGAAGACTCACAGTGGTTCAGGCGTCCCGTCCGGAGGCATGCGCCGGACACGGACGGGTTCTCTCTTCTCATATTGCGGGTGGCCGCAGGCGATCCGCTGTAGACGATCAGGAGTGTTAGATTCACATGGCTGAAATCACAGCAGCAATGGTTAAGAGCCTTCGGGAGCGAAGCGGGCTTCCGATGATGGACTGTAAGGCGGCCTTGCAGGAGGTCGGCGGAGACGAGGCGGCGGCGATGGAACTCCTGCGGAAGCGTGGGGCGCTGGCGGCGGAGAAGAAAGCCGGCCGCGAGACCGCCGAAGGGCGGATCGGCGCGTTCGTGGATCGGGAGAAAGGCGCCGGCTCGCTGGTGGAACTGCAGTGCGAGACCGCCCCGGTAGCCAACAACCCCGACTTCAAGGAGCTGGCGGCCAAGATTGCCAAGCAGGTGGCGGTGACTGGCTGTACGGACGTGGCGGGCCTGGCGGCCACGAAGTGCGTGGATGATCCGGGTCAGACGGTTCAGGATCTTCTGCACGACGTGTTGAACCGATTGCGTGAGAACATGAAGATCGCGTCGGCGATTCGGGCGACCGGTCATGTGGCGACCTACGTGCACCACACGGGCAAGCTTGGGGTCATGATCGTGGCCGAGGGCAAC
Organism: Phycisphaerae bacterium; assembly: GCA_012729395.1. GTDB lineage: Bacteria > Planctomycetota > Phycisphaerae > UBA1845 > PWPN01 > JAAYDF01. Next base: position 27,760 of record JAAYDF010000077.1, on the reverse strand, counting down.
GTGCAGGATGAGGCCCTGCTCAACGATGTGTGCATGCACATCGCGTTCGCTCAGCCGGATGCGCTGAACCGCGAGCAGGTGCCGGCCGACCTGGTGGCGAAGGAGCAGGAGATCGCCCGCGAGCAGATCAAAGCCTCGGGCAAGCCGGAGAACATGATCGAGAAGATCCTGACCGGCAAGATGAACCGTTGGTTCTCCGAACGGGTGTTGCTGGAGCAAGCGTTCGTGAAGGACGATAAGAAGACGGTTGGCGAGGTACTGCAGGCGGCAGGAGTGACACTCAAGAGCTACCACCGGTTGGCGGTGGGTTCCAACTGAGGAGCATGATGGCGGGCGCGAAGTTTGAACCGGCATACCGTCGTGTGGTATTGAAGGTCAGTGGAGAAGGTTTGGCCCCGGCCGGCGGTGTTGGGCTGGGGGCTGATGCCCTGCGACACGTGGCCAACGAAATCTGCTCCGCTCATGATCTGGGCGTGGAGGTGGCCGTCGTGGTGGGCGGCGGCAACCTGGTGCGTGGGGCGTCTTTTGTACGGCAGTGCTCGATCCCGGAAGCGACCGCCCATCAGATGGGCATGCTGGCGACGGTGATCAACGCTCTGGCGTTGCAGGAGACGCTGGAGAGCATGGGTGCGTCTTCGCGGGTGCTGTCGGCGGTGCACATGCACGCGGTGTGCGAGCCCTATGTGCGGCAGGACTGTCTGCGGCACATGGAGCAGGGGCGGGTAGTGGTTCTGGCGGGAGGGACAGGGCGGCCGTTTGTGACCACGGACTCGGCGGCGGCGCTCGCGGCGCTCGAGCTGGACGCCGACGCGGTGCTCAAAGCCACGCAGGTCGAAGGCGTTTATACCGCGGACCCAAAGGTCGATCCCAGGGCTCAGTTCTGTGCGCGGCTCACCTACGACGAAGTCATCAATCAGCGATTGCGGGTCATGGATCTCAGTGCGGTCGAGATGTGTCAGCGCAAGAGCGTGGTGATCCGGGTGTTCAACCTTCACGAGCCGGGGAACGTCAAGCGCATCCTGATGGGAGAGGACGTCGGCACGGTGGTGGGTGAAGCCGCGGAGTAGGCGCGACCCGCGGCGGTAGCTTGCTTCGCGAAAAGCGAAGTCGGCCGGCATATCTTGATCGCGAGTCGCTGGTTTCAGCTCGAATCATTCATCGAAACCACAGATGAACACAGATACACACAGATAAGAGATTGCGTTACGGCACGCTGTGTTCGGCGCCGATTTCCTGCTCCATCCGTGTTCATCCGTGGTTTGCTCTCAACTGTGCACTAGAGCATTTCACACAATGGCGCAGCGGCCGCCGCCCCTGGTAGCCCGCGGACTCGCAAGGAATACGCCGGTCGCCACGGCTCGGCTGAGCTCGCCGAAGTCGGGGGGCGACGGCTACGATGGGGCGTGAATCGCTCTAAGGTCGTGGGCGAGCGATTCAGATCCGCCCCTGCCATCGGTACTGCACAAGGGCGGCATATTCATAGAGCAGGCGGGGCAGGACGAGAATGCGCCAACGGCAGCGCATGTGGAACGGCCCGTCATCGCGCATCGGAAACCCTGATCCATAGACAGAGACATGGGTGAATCCCGCCTTGCGGAAGCAGGCGAGGGCTCGGCGGCTGTGGTCGTGGTCGGTGACCAACAGGAATCGATGTCGTGCGGGGTCGAGGCCGGGGAGGCGCGCCACGTTGGGCGGATGCTCGGCGGTGGTGCCGGAAGCGTCGTCGAGGATGACGCGGTCGGCGGGGATGCCGCACTGCAGCAGCTTGTTGCGCATCCACTGAGCGGCGCCGGGGAGGTTGGAGACGACAATGCGCGGAGCTAATCCGCGGTGGTAGGCGTCGACCGCCCACAGGAGGCGGGCCTCGTTGCCGCCCAGGCAGACGATGAGGTCGGCTTGCTGGGGGGGCTTGGTGACATCCAGCCAGCGGTAGAGCCGGTCGGTGATCGGTGTGCAGACAAGGATGATCTGGAGCAAGGCGACAACGGCGAACAAGGCGCGAGCGCGGCAGTAGCACCATGCGAGCATGCGGAAGGGGGCGCGGCGGACAGGTGCTCGCGCGGCGGGTTGGGGGTTGTCGGCGGACGGGCTGTCAATCTCACAAGGCATCGCGTTTCCATCCGATTTGCCCGCGAGCGGCGGTTCCTGGGATACGCCGCGAAGCGGCAAGCCGGACCGCAGGGCTCTTGACGCACATCTATTGTCGGCGGGAGGCGGTTGGGGAGTTGACCTTTCCTGGCCGCCGGGGAACCGAAAACGGCAATGCGCCGCTTGGGAAGGTGCGTGGGACCGCAAGCGGAGCCGCGACCGTAGGTGAGCGCTGGTCGTCAGGCAGAGCCGCGACCGCGACGGAGTGGTTGCTCCAACAAGGAAGAACCGCTTCCTCACTTGCGCGGCTCTGTTTTGCGGGCGCGGTTCTGCTCGGCCCGCCGGTTTTTCTACCCCTTGCGCGCCGCCTGAGCGGTTGCGTTGACAGTGATGGGGGCGGTCGACCATACTTGGGGTTCGGGTTGGCGCGGGACATGGCCGTGCTCCGCACCGAGCGCTACAGTTCCGCATGAACGACGGGCAACGAGGTTGTTTATCCATGGCAGAAGAGACGCCGCTACCGTCCCCCGAGTCGGCGGAGGAAACCCGCGAGTGGTTGCAGTCCCTGGATTACGTCCTGAGCCAACAGGGGCCAAACCGTGCGTGGGAACTACTGGCAGCGCTTCGTAACCGCTTGTGGGAACGGGGTTTTGGCCCGCCTTTCAGTGCGAACACGCCGTACGTCAACACGATTCCAGCTGGTGAGCAGCCGCCTTACCCGGGCAGCCGGGAGTTGGAGTACCGCATCAAGAGCATCATTCGGTGGAACGCTATGGCCATGGTGGTGCGTGCGAACCGCGAGTCGCCGGGGATCGGCGGGCATATCTCGTCGTACGCGTCGATGGCGACGCTGTACGAGGTGGCCTTCAATCATTTCTTCCGCGGCAAGGACGGCGAGGGCTCGGGCGACCAGATCTACTTCCAGGGTCACTCCACACCGGGCGTGTATGCCCGGGCGTTCCTGGAAGGCCGGCTGACCGCCGAGCAGCTTGAGAACTTTCGGCGGGAGCTCAAGCCGGGCGGTGGGCTTTCGTCATACCCGCATCCCTGGTTGATGCCCGGCTTCTGGAACTTTCCGACCGTCTCGATGGGCCTCGGGCCGATCATGGCTATCTACCAGGCCCGGTTCAACCGGTATCTGTTGCACCGCGGGCTCTGCAATACGGAGCACAGTCGGGTCTGGTGTTTCATGGGGGACGGCGAGTGCGACGAGCCGGAAAGTCTTGGCGCGATCACGCTGGCGTCGCGTGAGAAGCTGGACAATCTGACCTTTGTGATCAACTGCAATCTGCAACGGCTGGACGGCCCGGTGCGGGGTAATGGCAAGATCATCCAGGAGCTGGAGGCGGTATTTCGCGGGGCCGGCTGGAACGTCATCAAGGTTATCTGGGGCGGTGACTGGGATCGACTGCTGAAACAGGACAGCGAAGGCTGGCTGGTCCGCCGCATGGAGGAGGCGGTCGACGGCGACTATCAGAAGTACGTGGTCGAACCAGGCTCCTATACGCGAGAGCATTTTTTCGGCAAGTACCCGGCGTTGGCTAAGATGGCGGAGCGGCTTTCGGATGAGCAGCTCCAGCGGATGCGTCGCGGCGGGCATGATCCGGAGAAGGTGTACGCCGCTTACCAGGCTGCGGTTAATCATCGCGGGGCGCCGACCGTGATTCTGGCCAAGACGATCAAGGGCTACGGTTTGGGCGAGGCCGGCGAAGGCAAGAACATCACCCACCAGCAGAAGAAGCTCAACGAGCAGGAGCTCAAGGATTTCCGCAGACGGTTTGGGATTCCCATCTCGGACGCCGAGGTTGCTCAGGCGCCGTTTTATCGCCCGGCTGACGACAGCCCGGAAATGCAGTACATGCACAAGCGGCGGGAGAGCCTCGGCGGATACGTGCCGCAACGGGTGGTGAAGAGCCCGCCGGTGGCGGCTCCGGGGATGGAGACGTTTAACGAGCTACTGGAGGGGACGGGCGAGCGTGAAGCCTCGACGATGATGGCCTTTGCCAGGTTGTTTGCCAAGCTGGTTCGGGACAAGGAGATTGGCAAGCTGGTGGTGCCGATCATCCCGGATGAGGCCCGGACGTTCGGGCTGGAGCCTCTGTTCCGGCAGTGCGGCATCTACGCGAGCACCGGGCAGCTCTACGAGCCCGTGGATCGCGACACCTTGCTGTACTACCGCGAGTCGAAGGACGGGCAGATTCTGGAGGAGGGCATCACAGAGGCCGGCTCGATGTCTTCCTTCATCGCTGCCGGGACGGCGTACGCCACGCACGGGGTGAACACCATCCCGTTTTTCATCTACTACTCGATGTTCGGGTTTCAGCGGATCGGGGATCTGATCTGGGCGGCGGCGGACATGCGCTGCAAGGGGTTCCTGATGGGTGGGACAGCGGGCCGTACGACGCTTGCGGGCGAAGGCCTGCAGCATCAGGATGGGCACAGCCTGGTGCTGGCCTCGACGGTTCCGACGATCCAGGCTTACGACCCGGCGTTCGCGTACGAGTTGGGGGTGATTATCCAGGAAGGCATTCGCCGCATGTACGAAGCGAAGGAGGATGTCTTTTACTACCTGACGATCTACAACGAGAATTACCAGCAGCCGCGCATGCCGGAAGGCGTGCGGGAGGGCATTCTCAAGGGGTTGTATCGTTACCAGGCGAGCGAACTGGCGGGCGACTCGAAGGTTCACCTTTTCGGCAGCGGCTCGATCCTGCGGGAGGTTCAGCGGGCGGCGGGTATCCTCGCGGAGCGCTACGGCGTGGCGGCGGACGTGTGGAGTGCGACGAGCTACGTTCAGCTTCGTCGGGATTGCCTAGAGGTTGAGCGATGGAATCGGCTTCATCCGGAGGCCCCGCCGCGCAAGTCGTATCTGGCGGGGTTGCTGGAGAATGATGTGGCCCCGGTGGTGGCGGCGTCCGATTACATGTGTGTGGTGTCGGATCAGATCGCCCGCTGGGTGCCGGGCGGGATGGTCAGTCTGGGGACGGATGGGTTCGGGCGAAGCGAAAACCGGGTGTCGTTAAGGCGGCACTTTGAGGTGAGCGCGGAGCATATCGTGGTGGCTGCCTTGCATCGGCTTACCGAGCAAGGCCAGCGGGATCGCGGCGTCGTGAAGCAGGCGATCCAGGAACTGGGGATTGACCCGGACGCGGTCGATCCGATGTACGCATAACGCATCCGAGGATGAAACGTGGCTACCGAGTTGAAACTGCCGGATCTGGGTGAAGGGGTCGAGGGCGGGGATATCGTGCAAGTTCGCGTCTCGCCGGGCGACATGGTGCAGGCCGAGCAGACGGTCGTGGAGATCGAGACCGACAAGGCTGTGCTGGAAGTGCCCTGCAACGTGGCGGGCCGAGTGGTCGATGTCCTGGTGAAGACCGGCGACAAGGTGAAGGTGGGGGCCACCCTGCTGACTGTCGATACCGATGGGAAGGGGGAGAGCCCCGCGGTAGGGGCGGCCCCTGTGGCGGCTGCAGCATCGCAAGCGGAGCCTTCCCCTGCGGCGGCGAAGGAGCCGGAGAAAAAGGCGGAGGCCAGGAAGCCGGAGAAGCCGCCGGCCCAACCGAAGCCCTCTGCAAAGAAGGCCGAGCCAGCCGCCGCTGCGGCGGAGGAATCCGACGAGCCGGTGCCTGCGGGGCCGGCCACTCGCCGACTGGCGCGTGAGTTGGGTGTCGATCTGCGTGACGTCGCGGCGGGCCGGGCGGGTAAGCGGATTACCGAAGATGATGTCAAGGCGTTCGTTCGGCAGCGGCAGGAGCGGGGGGCGGGAGAAGCACATGGGGGTTTCGCCGGCGTGGCGGTGACGCTTCCGGACTTCACGCAGTGGGGCGAGGTCGAGCGTGTGCCGTTCTCCTCGTTGCAGCGTAAGACGGCGGAGCACCTGTGGACCGGTTGGGCGGTCGCGCCGCACGTGACGCAGTTCGAGATGGCGGATATCACGCGTTTGGAGGCTTTGCGCCGGCGGTTTCGGGAGACGGAGCAGGGCAAAGCGGTGAAGCTGACGGTGACGGCGTTCGTGCTCAAGGCGCTGGTCGCGGCATTGAAGGAGTACCCGCAGTTCAACGCGTCGCTGGACACACAGGCGAGTGAGTTGGTTCTCAAGCGGTACTATCACATCGGCGTGGCTGTCGATACGGAGGCGGGGCTGATTGTTCCAGTGATCCGGGACGTGGATGCCAAGAGCGTTCTGTCGCTGGCCGCGGAGATGAACGAGTTGGCCGAGCGGACCCGCAAGCGCAAGGTGGGTCTGGATGAGTTGCGTGGCGGGACGTTCACGGTGACGAATCTGGGCGGCATCGGCGGGACGGCGTTCACGCCCATTATCAACTATCCGGAGGTGGCCATCCTGGGCTTGGCCCGTTCGCGACAGGAGCCTGGTCTCGTGAACGGGCAGCTTGCCAACCGCCTCATGTTGCCGTTGTGTCTCTCGTACGATCACCGGGTGATCAACGGTGCGGATGGTGCGCGATTTGTGCGGAAGTTGGCCGGCCTGCTGGAGGATCCCGAAGTCCTGCTTTTGGGTTTGTGACGGCGTGCCGGCGGCGGTCATCGTCGCGGCCGCCCCCCGCGGCAGCCGTTTCTCGTAGTGGCTGCCCCCCGTGGCGGTCGTAGTGGCTGCCCCCCGTGGCAGCCGTTCCCCGTGGCGGCCGTGGCGAACGATACAAGGACAGGTGGCCCACTTCCACGGAGGTGGTGGAGAGATTGAGTCATGAGTGAATCAGCAGCGGTGCGAGAGACGGAAGTGGTGGTGATCGGTGCAGGCCCCGGAGGTTACGCGGCGGCGTTCGCGGCCGCTGATCGGGGCCGCAAGGTTTTGCTGGTCGACGCGGGTGAGCAGCCGGGCGGGGTGTGTCTCAACCGTGGGTGCATTCCGTCCAAGACGCTGCTGCATATGGCCTACCTGATCAATGAGGCCCGCGGGGCCGAGCAGTGGGGGCTCAAGTTCGCACCGCCCGAGATTGACCTGGCGAAACTGCGGAAGTGGAAGGATGATGTGATCGGCAAGAATGCCGGTGGCATCCGCCAGCTCGCCAAGTCGCGGAGCGTGGAGCTGGTGCGGGCGTGGGCGCGGTTCGAGGATTCGCAGACGTTGCTGCTGAGCAGCGAGCGCGGCGGCCCGCCGGACCAGGGCCGTGTGCGGTTCCAATACGCGATTCTGGCGACGGGTTCGCGACCGACCGCGATCCCCGCGTTCAACATCGACAGCCCGCGGGTCATGAACTCGACCTCCGCTTTGGAGCTTCCCAACATCCCGCGGTCGTTGTTGATCGTCGGGGGCGGTTACATTGGGCTGGAGATGGGGACGGTCTATGCGGCGTTGGGCAGCGAAGTGACGGTGGTCGAGATGACCGAGGGCCTGCTGCCGGGTGCCGACCGCGACCTGGTGCGTGTGTTGCAGGCTCGGCTCAAGAAGACGTTCAAGGCTATCCATCTCAATACGAAGGTGGCGGCCATCGCTGATACGGGCAACGGTATTTCCGTGACGTTCGAGCCGGCCGGTGCGGATGCGAAGTCGCCCGCTCCTGCCAACGCGGAGTTTGAACGTATCCTCGTGGCCGTGGGTCGCACCCCGAACAGCGAAGGCTTGGGCCTGGAGAATACCAAGGTCAAGACCATTGCCCGCGGCTTTGTCGAGGTGGACGAGCACCGTCGCACGGCGGACGAGCACATCTACGCGATCGGCGATATCGCGGGGGAGCCGATGTTGGCCCACAAAGCTTCTTACGAGGCGAAGGTCGTGGCGGAAGTCCTTGCGGGCGAGAACGTCGCGGTCGATGCCCGGGCGATCCCGGCCGTGGTGTTCACCGACCCGGAAATCGCCTGGGCGGGACTGACCGAGACGCAGGCCCAGCAGGCGGGCCGGGAGATCGTCGTTGCCAAGTTCCCTTGGGGAGCTTCGGGTCGGGCGACGGCCCTCGGGCGCAACGATGGCCTGACCAAGGTCATTGCCTCGCCGGAAAGCGGGCGAGTGCTCGGTGTCGGCATTGTCGGCGTCGGGGCCGGCGAACTCATCGCCGAGGGCGTGCTGGCGATCGAGATGGGGGGGACCGCCTCTGACGTAGGCATGAGCATTCACGCCCACCCGACGCTGTCGGAGACGGTGGGCGAGGCCGCCGAACTGGTGTCAGGAACTACGATTCACCTGGCACCGCCGCGCCGATGATCCCTCGAGCGTCGCATGTTCTCGTGTGACGTTCGCTCGGGGGGTGCCGGCTTGCGTGGGGCACCGCTCGGTAGGCAATTCCGATCGCGGGACCCCACTCGCACTGCTCTGTGGGGGAAGCGTGTGTGTTCTACTCCCACCCGCTCGCTTGCGCTCGGGGCTCGTATTCGGCGCACGGCGCTCGTAGTCTGCGCTCGGGGCTCATTGGCTCACGTGTGGCACTGCCCTGTGAGCAGTCGGGGAGGGTGTGTGCTCTACTCCCACCCGCTCGCTTGCGCTCGGGGCTCGTATTCGGCGCTCGGGGCTCGTTGGCTCACGTGTGGTACTGCCCTGTGAGCAGGGGGGGGAGGGTGTGTGTTCTACTCCCACCCGCTCGCTTGCGCTCGGGGCTCGTAGTCCGCGCTTGGGGCTCGTGTTCTGCGTTCGGGGCTCGTATTGCGCTCGTAGGTCACGGCATTTGCGTGTATCACGGCCTATTCAGGTTGGGCGGTGATCTTGGCCATCTCCTCGGAGGCGAATCGGCTTTCGGCGATCGGTCCGGGTTCCCAACACTGCTCGACTTTGCCTGGCTTGGCCGGTCGCACCGGAATGACGAAGACTTCCTCTCCGCCGGCGTTCTTCTCGATACGTCCACCGGCCCTGATGACTACTTCGCGGGTCACCTTTTCGCAGGCGGCGATGAGTTTGGGGAAGTTGTACTCGGTGTGGCTGAATACACCGTTCTGATCGACAGCCGAGGTGAACCGGTCGGGTAGTTTGGCGAAGCCGACGGTGGTGAACAGGACGCCGGCGGCGTTGGATGGGTTGCAGTCGGAGTCCAGGCCGCAGCGGGTGGAGATAATAACCGTCTGATCGAAATCGCCCTTGCCGAAGAGCATGCCCATCACGATAAACGCCCCGTTGATTTTGGCATCAATGTTGAAGTCGTCATCCGTTTTGCAGGAGAAGCGACGGTAGCTGGGATTCTTGTGGTACTTGTCCATGACCTTCTGCCAGGTTCTTTCCCAGTCGTTGGGGTCTTCGCGGTACCAGGCGATGACGTCCCGGATAGTCTCGGCATACTGGCTTTGGGCGGGTATGCATGCGAGTCCAGCTTGAACGAGCTTGAGGGGGTCAGTTTCAAAGAACGCTTCGGCGTACATGCCACCGACGAACTGGCCGCCGTAGACGCCGTCGCCGTAGTTCATAAGCCGGCCGAACTTCTCGCCCAATTCGATGACCGAGTTGGGTAGAGCGGGTGCAACCAACCCGGAGAAGTCCGCCTCGATCTGATAGTCGATGTCGTCGGCATGGGGGTTGAATCTCGGGTGTCCGGAGTCGGGCGGAGCGATTCTGCGGCGTAGATTGACACGGCCCTGCCGATTCGCGTGCCAGAGTTCGTAGCCGCTGTTAGCGAAGTCGATGCCCGCCTGGCGGATGGATGCGTTGAGCCCATGCACTTCGAGGGTTCGCAGGAAGGTCATCTCGACGTAGAGGTCGTCCTGATGGAACTGATTGACCATCTCGGGTTTCCACTGGGGCATAACCTCGGGCGGGACGATTCTGCCGCAGTATCTGAACTCCGTTGGGCCGCCCCAGCCGACGCCGACCATCTGGCCGATCCATCCCGCCTTCATTTTGTCGCGGTACTCGGCCAAGGTGAGTCTTCGGGCGGCGGGTTCCACCGCCGTTGCCATTGCCTGGATACTCGCGAAGATGACGATGAGAGACACTGCCTGATGAGTCATGAGAGTCTCCTTGCCTGGCAGGATGGACCAGTCGCAGGGGGCGCCTTTGTCCCCGGCGTGTGAATCGCGCGTCAACATAGCCGGTGGCGGGTCTGACGACAAGTTGCCGGGTTGTAAGCAAGCAACGGATCCATCGAGAGTCGCATTGGCGGGAATCACAGATACCCGGTGAGTCTGGGCCGTTGGTGTGACAGCGATCATCGAATCTGGTTATGATGCCGGTCAATATGGTGAGCTATCGAGATGCTATCTGGCGTCGAGGTGTTCGGCGAACGCGACGGCGGTCGGTACTGGGATTGGTATTGCTGTGTGGGGCGGCGAGCGTTTTTGCTTGTTCAGTTCCTGGCCCCCTGGCCCCAGTGGTAGAGGTGTTCCGGCTGAGGGCTCCCGACGGAAACGCGCCGGTTTCTCAGGCATCAGGTCTGCACTTCGGTTGGGTCGGTGGGCGTCATGGCTTGTGGTTGGTGTGCGACCGGAACAGCGGGCCGAGCGCCAATCAAGTGTTCTTCATCCAACAAGGCCGCCTCGACGCGGCAGAGGCCGGGGGGACGATTGTGGCCAGTGAAGCCATCCCGCTGGTCGGGCCGTCTGAAGGCTGGGCTCGATTCGCCCATGACCGGCCGGCCATCCCCGCCGAGGTCATGGCGGAGCTTCGCCATCAATTAGAGAATCATGCGGCGGGCCATTTGCCGGTGCTCGACCTTGAGGGTATCACCGCGGGGCGATCGCTGGCCGATCGCGCGATCCTGGATTTGTTCGTCATTGCGGAGCAGCCCTTCAACCTGGTCCTGCAGTTCCGTCTTGCCGGTGAAGGGCCGGGATCACAAGCAGTGCTGATGGATTGCTTCTCGTACACAGAGGCTTTGAGCGAACGCGGGGGCGACGGCAACGACGGGCTCGAGGGCATTGCCTGGACTGGTCGGCCGGGGGAGTTCTTGCTTGCGGAGGAGGGCACGCGGCCGTTCCGCGCGAGCGACGTACTGCATTTTTTCGACCACCCGCGGCTCATGTTGACGCGGTTGGCGGACAACCGAATCGTTGCGATGGCACGGTGGTCGGATCGAGCCACGGAATCCGTGCGGGCTCGACGGGGTCAGCCGTCCCAGACGCTCAACGCACTGGCGCTTTGGGATCAACGCCGTCTGCTTGCTGTGGATCGCAACGGCGGTTGGATTCTGGTTGCCGATACGGGAACCGGTCGGACGGCACGCTGGCTGAATCTGTATGATCCTGCTCGGCTCAATCTGCGCGAGCGGTTGGCCGACATGCCCGGTTCGCGGCGTATGGTCTACGTGAGCATCGAGGGCATTGCCCGTGACGAGGCGGGAAATCTGTGGATGGTTGACGACCCAGCCATGCCGGAAGCTTTTCGCGAATCATGTCTTATCCGTTTACGGCATCCGACGTCATGTCCGTACCCGATATAAGCATTGTCTTTGAGGCCCATCGCGCGCTGGCTGTATCTCGCTCGTGGTTCTCGTGCGTACGGTGCAGTACAATCGGCCGGGGATGCGGTTTGAGTAAGATGTGACAAGGGCGACGCCGGTTTGCCTTGCCGTTTCGCAGAGCTTGTTGCGGAGTGGTGTTCATTTTGAGCAGGAGGTCAGGGGCGGATGACGTGGTTGGGCGGATGGGTGGTGATGCGGCGTTGGGGCGAGATGATCAAGTTCTCGCACTCGGTGTTCGCGTTGCCGTTTGCCCTGATGGCGACCTTCATGGCGGGGCGGGCTGCTTACGATGCGGGAGACGCGGCTCAGAAGCATCCGGCGGGCGTGCTCATTGCCTTGATCGTGTGCTGCATGGTGGCGGCCCGGTCAGCGGCGATGACGTTCAATCGTCTCGTGGATGCGGGCTTGGATGGGCGAAATCCTCGTACCGCGGGCCGTGCTCTACCGGCCGGCACTGTTTCCCGCGCCCAGGCGGCCTTGTTCCTCGCATTGGCGTCCGCGGCATTTGTTCTGTGCTCGGCCGGGTTCTGGTGGGTTTCTGGTAACGCCTGGCCGGTGATGTTGTCGGTGCCGGTGCTTGCGTACCTCTTCTTCTACTCGTACACCAAGCGATTCACCCGGTGGTCGCATTTTGTGCTTGGCAGCGCGATTGCGATGTCGCCGCCGGCATCGTGGCTGGCGGTGCATCCAGCGTCGTTGGGTTGGCCGGCGGTCGTGTTGGGAGGGGCGGTGATCCTGTGGATCGGCGGATTCGATATCATCTACGCATGCCAGGATGTCGAAGCGGATCGGCGCGAGGGCCTGCACAGTCTCCCCGCTCGGCTGGGCGTGGGGCCGGCCTTGTGGATCGCGCGGGCGGCTCATGCCGCCACGGTGGCGTGTCTGCTCGTGCTTGTTTCACTTGGCGGGCTGGGTGGGTGGTATCTTCTGGGTGTGGCTATGGTTGCGGTGCTGCTACTGCTGGAGAATGCTCTGGTTCGGCCGACAGACTTGTCGCGTGTGAACATGGCTTTCTTCACGGTGAACGGAGTGATTAGCCTGCTGTTGGGAGTGCTTACGATCGCGGATGTGCTGTCGCGGGGATAGGCTGCCGCGACTGCTGATGGAATGGTGCCGGCGGAGATGGCGAATCAGGCGGGCAAGGGGGGGCTCGTCACGGCCCGCCGTGGGTGGGTGTGCGGATTGCTTCTGGTTGCGCTGTTGCCAGAGATGGGCTACTGGTTGAGCGACTGGAGAAGTGTTTCGGCTTGAGCTCGTTGCCGTGCGGAAAGGCAGTTGTGGCGACGATCAAGCCGGGTGGCCTGTTCGAGGAACGAGCGTGCCTGATCCAGGTTGTCTTGACGGGCAGAAACCTCGGCGAGGTGGAGGCTGGCGCTGGCTTGGGTATCGGGCTGGATGCCGGGTTGACTGAGACAGTGTTCGAGGTCACGTCGAGCCTGGTCAAGTCGATCAAGGCGTAACAGGATCATCGCTCGGGTATCCAGAAGGTATGGGTACTCTGGATATCGATCGATGCCCCGGTTGGCCAGGCGAAGGCCCTCTTCGGCCTGGCCGAGTTCTGTAGCCAAGAGCCATGCGAAGTTGTTGAGTGTCTCGCGGTGATTGGGGGAGATGTCGAGGATGCGCAGATAGGCCTCTTCAGCCATCCGGTGATCGCCCAGGTTCTGGGCAACTTGGGCGACACCGAGCAAGCCGTCGAGGCTATCGGGGTTGAGCTGGATGTAACGGTTGAAGAGATTCAAGCTCTCGCGCAGGAGGCGAGCTTCTTCGGCGTAGGCGAGCATGGAAGCGGCGGTGAGAATGACGGTGGACTCGTCGGCGACGTTGTCCCAGCGGATGGCGAGCCTGGCGAGCATGTCGTCGTAGCGTTGCTGGCCGGCGTACCACCGCAGCCGGGCGAGGATGACCTTGGGGTCGGTGGGGGCCATCTGCTCGGCGCGGTCGAGAGCGTTGCTGGCTTCGGTGAGGTTGCCTTCGAAGCGGTGGATCTCGGCGATGGCGAGGAGGGTGCCGATACTCCGCCGGCCAGCCCGCGTTTCGTGATAAGCCTCGAGATGGCGAAGGGCCTCCGATCGCTGAGATTTGGCGTTGAGCAGTTGAGCCCGGGCCAGTTGCACATCCTCATTTTCCGGAGCGAAACGCAGAACCTCATTGACCAATTTCTCGGCGGACTCCAATCGCGAGGCCTGGATCTCTAAGTCTACGAGAAAGGTTCGAGCGACCACGCTGCCGGGAGTCACCTCGAGAACGCGTTGGGCGAAGGAGCGAGCGATCAGGAGACGGCCTGCATCCTTCTCAATCTGTGCCTGGGCCATCAATAAGTCGGTACTGCGTGGGTTGGTGCCCATCGCGCTGGCGACCAGACGCGCCACCCGATCACTATCGCCTTGACGGCGAGCCAGGTCGATCAAACGCATCCAGCCGACAACGCGCTGAGGGTCAAGGGCGACCACGCGTTCGAGGATCTTCGTCGCCTCCTGAATTGAAGGCAATCGGCGGTCTTGAAGCAGGGTACTGGCGTGCTCGTAGAGTAGCTCGGGGTCGTTGGGGAGCCGTTTGAGCAGGTCTTCGAGAAGCACTCTGCCGCGTTGCCGATCGGTGGGCGAGCCAGTCGCCAGCAGGAGACGGATGAGCGATCTTTGGAGGTTGACGTTGCCTGGATCTCTTTGCAGCCCGGTTTCCCATGCCTGCATGGCTTCGTCGGGTTTGCCGGTGCGGAAGTAGAAGTTGCCAAGCAGTTCATAGCTCTTGGCGATCTGGTCCTCGAAAGTGATGAGGTGCAGGTAATCGCGTTCCGCGAGATCGTGGCGTTTGACCAGCTCGTGGTACTCGGCCCGGATGAGGTAGGCGGGAAAGTCGTTACGCCGTTGGACCTCGGCATCGAGAAAAGGCACGACATCGGCATCTCGGCCCTCGCTGTGGAGGATCGATACGCGGGTCGATACGGCGAGGGTAAGGTCTGGATTTAGCGTCAACGCTTCATCGAGAAGTCGCAAGGCGGTTTCTGCCTGACGGCGGTCGGCGTAAATGACCTGCGCAAGGAGTGCCCGCGAAGCCGCATCATGGGGATTGGCGTCGACGCGCATCTGGAGGGCGTCAATGGCGTCGTTGTACTCTTCGCAGGCAATGGCGATCCAGGCGCGATGGGCGCTGGCTTTCATGATGGGCTCAGGCAATCGGCGAAGCACGCTCCATGCCTCGTTGTAGCGGTTCTGACGTTGAAGTAGGGCGAGGAGGCGGTCGGCAACCTCGAGGTTGACCGGCTGGCGGTTGAAGAAGCTGCGGTAGGTATCCTCGGCCAGATTGTCTTGCCCAATGCGTTCATAGAGGCTGCCGAGCACGACGACCGGCTCGGCCCATTCTCGATCCTCGTTCATACACCACTGGAGCAGGCTGATGATGTGTTGCTGCCGAACGGTGTCGTGTGAGCTGCGCAGCCAAGCTTTCGCCTGCTCGATTCGCCATCGTAGTCCACGTTCTCCTTCGATGCGACGTAGTTCAACAATCAGGCGGTCGCGTTCTTCTGGGGCAGCCTGGATTTCGGGAAGGGCGAGCAGATAGAGGCGAGTCTGGGCGTCTTCAGCTCCAGCGGCGGCCAGGTTACGGAGCAGGTTTATTCCCCTCTCGCGATCGGCGGTGCCTAACAGAAGTCGGCCGAGTGCTCGCTCAACCCGAGCTTTCTCGCCGTTGCCGAGCGAATTGGCGGCGACTTCGAGGACCTCGCGGGCCTGTTCCAGACGCTCGTCGGTTCTCAGCAGGTAAGCCAAGGCCAGACGCGGAATCGCGAGGTCCGGATGCGAGGCAACGGCTTCGCGAATGGTTTCTTCAGCCTGTTCGCGTCGCCCCAGTCGGGCAAGGAGGTCCGCCAACTGGATGAGAGGGGGCAGCGAATCCTCGGCCTCATCGACGGCTTGGCGAAGCTGGGCGACAGCTTCATCGGGATGGTCCTGGTAAAGTGCGATGAACGCCCGGACGGTGCGAACCTCCGCGGAACCGATTTGGGCTTCAGCCAGGCGGTCCAACTCCTGGAGTACGTCATCGAGGGTTTCCGCCGGTTCATTTTCGTAGGCGACGGCCAGCGCCCGGGCTTTGATCTGGGCCATCTTGAGTTCGGTGAGTGTGTCCGTGAGATCCTGGGGGATGGCGGGTTCGGCCTTGCGGGCAAGCATGAGAGCGTCGCTCCATCGCCGCTCAGCGATGTAAGCGCTGACCACACGGGCCACGGCCTCCGGGTCGTCGGGCCAGCGAGTGAGGAACTGCTCCCAGATATGCAGGGCCCGGCGACGTTGGCCAATCGTTTCGTAGGCTCGGGCCAGCAGTTTCCAGGGGGTGTCTACTCGCGGGTGACGGGTGACGACCGGTTCGAGCAGGTTGATGACGGTGTAGGGACGTGTCTGGGCAGCGGCAACCAAGGCGTCAAGGATGGCGAGATGATCGGTGGCGGCAGTGACAACCCCAGGCAGTAACTGGAGCTGCTGGCGATAGTGCTGGACCGCTTGGGCCGCGAGGTCAGCCTTTCCGCCAGCGAGATACAGATCAACCGCGACAGGCAGGAACTCCACCCACCGGAAGTCCTGCAGTTCCGCCAGCGCCCGTGTGGCGAGCTCGATGCCGGCTTCTGTTGTGCCTTGCCTGAGGGAGAGACTGGCGGCGGCCTTGAGGATCGCGAGTTTGAGGTCGGCCACCTCGCCCTCGGTTTGTTCGAGAGCCGCTTCGTCGAGCGACTGCACGAACGCGAGATCAACCTGAGCCTGCTCCAGTTCGCCGCGTGTCATGTGCAGATCAAACATCATGAGGCGGACCCAGGGGCCGCTGGGTTGCAGTTGTGTGGCGGCTTGCAGATCGGCCTGAGCTGCCTCTGGCAGGTTGAGATGGGTCTGGTGGAGACGAGCACGATGAACGAGCAGTTCAGCCGCTGTGGGGTTCTGCTGAATGCCTTCGTCTAACCATTGCTTAGCGGCGGCGATACCATTGGGCGACAGATCCTGCAGGGCGATGCTGCTCAGCAGGGCGAAGACCTCCGGTTCGTGGGGAGTTTGCTCAGCCAGAGGCTCGAGCACGAGTCGGGCTTCATCGGGTCTTTTCTGGGCGACGAGAGCTTTGCCCAGCGAGAGTGTGAGCTCCAGGTCTTCGGGGTGAAGGGTGAGCCACTCGCGGCAGACATAGGCCATCTCGTTGAAGTCACGGATGAGTCGGTAGAGCGTGGCCAACTTGACTACCGTTCGGCGGTCATCCGGCTTGAGGCGGAAGAGTCGCCGATAGGCACCGAGGGCATGGCCTACACGTTCGGGGGTAGGGGGGCGGACACGCAAGTTGGCTTCCGCGTAGCGGGCCAGCCACTCTGTGTCGTTGGGGTACTTGGTGAGGTAGCGACGAAGGTGAGGTGTGGCCTTCTCCCAGTCACCGGCATCAAGGGCTGCTCGGCCCTGGCTCAGGGCTTCGCGAGCCACTGCGAGTCGGCGAAGGAAGTAGCTTGCAGCGAAACCGGCAGTGACGAGGAGGATTACCGCGACGAGAACGAGCGCCACGGTCACGTTGATCTGGGCTCTCAAGCGGGTGGTTTGAGTGGCTCCGGGCGCGGTCACCTCAGCATCTCCTGCGACTCAGGGCGAGGCCGACGGCGATCAGGATGCAGCCCAGCATGCAGCCAATGGTCTGCTTGAACCCGAAGCCGGCCCTGCTACCAAGCGCAAGCCAGTCCGCAAGCAGGGTGATGGAGCCCATCATGATGCCGACCACGGCAACGGTGGGGATGCGGATGATGGCCCCGGCGATGACGAGGATGAGGGCAAGGGCGGTGCCCGCGAGTTGGCGGACTCCGAAATTCGCTGTGGCGCCAAGATGGAGAGCGTCTGCGGCTGCGGAGATCGCCAGGGTGAAAAGGCCGACCACAATGAGAAGTGCGGCAAGGTTGAGAGTGCGCTCGCGCGGAACAAGGGCGTCTTCCGCGGCGGCACAGTCGAGGCACAGATGACGCATCAGACTCACCTGGCCGCTGCCGTTGGAGATATGCACGAGGGCGGGCGCTCCGCATTTCTCGCAGGAGGAGCCGAAGGCCGCAGGATCGGTCTTCGTCTCAGCCGGCAAAGAACAGGAGGCGACGGAGTTCTCAACTTGGTTGCTGTGTTCGGGCACGTTCGGGCTCGTATACGAGAAGGGACATTATCCACAATTCCCCAAGCAGCATGAGCACTGCCAAAGGCATCATAGTCAATCCGGCAAAGTCATGGAAGAAGCTGCGCCCAACCTTGTCGCTCACGAAGAGACAGAGCAGCGAAGTCACAACCAGGCGAATCAGGTTGCAGATGATGGCGACGGGGAGGCTGGACAGGAGAAGGACGATGCGTTGCCAAGGCGGACGGTCAACGAGATAGGCCAGGAAGGCTGCCACTACCACGAACGCGGTCAGCATGCGCAGGCCACTACATGCCTCGGCGACGGCGACCTCGATGCTGTCGTTGAGCACGAGAACGTGGCCGTGCTGGTCCACAGTGATTCCCATGACTTCGAGGGTTACCAGGGCGCCCTCCGTGGCCACAGTCTGCAAGGGGTAGGCAATACGATTGTGGACCGCACCGGGGAGCGGGATCATCAGGAGAAGGAAGGCAAGGACCCAGAACGTGCGGAAGAAGATTCTCCATCCCGTGGTCAGTAAGACCACGCCCCACAGGGTCAGGACCATTGCGTAGCGTTCGATGGAATCAAAGAGCCCGATCAGCCCGAATGCCCGGACGCCTTGTGCGGCCAGAATGAAGCAGATCCCCGCCACCCAGGCAGGCTTGGGCGAGTACCTGTTGAGCAACCGTCGTTCCTGCCAGAGCAGGTACAGGGCGGCGAAGGGCACGAGCATCCCGACGGAGTAGTCATCCTGGCTATTCCATTCCTTGGACAGGCGGTAGGCGGTTGGCCAGTAGGCCCAGAGCAGGGCGGCCAGCAGAATGCAGGGAATCGCCCAGCGGCCAAGTCGTGCCGACAGGCAACAATCGGGCTCGGGACCGGTACTCCTTGCTGAAGATGGCTTGGTGATTGGTTTCATTGGCTCAAGGGCTTGGGCCTCAGGGGGACTTGGGTGGGACTGCATCATCATTGTGCCTTTGAACGCTCTGGTCGAGTAAGCGGCGGATGGCCGGAGCCGCCTCGGCAGCGAAGGAACGGACCAGATCGTCGGCCTTGTCGGATGCGGTCTCGATCGAACTGGAGATGTGCACCTGGATCACATAGTCGCTTGCGGCCCCGGGACGCAAGACCTGCCACCGGAAGCCGGAGATATCGGGGTAGTACTCGCCGTCGACCATCCAGTAACTCAGGGTCGCGACACGCTGGGTATGCAGACCGGTGCGGCGAAAGTGATGTAGCTCGGCGGGAATTGTGGCCCCGTCCGCGGCGGTGATCTCAACCTGTCGAACACGTTCCATCGCCCAGCCTGAGGCCGGATAGCAGATCTCCGGACGGTGGGGCATGAGATCCCGCGGTCGTGCGCCATACCCGATGAAGACGGCGACTGCGCTATGCCCGTCGGGCAGGGCGTAGTCTCGGCTGAGGTGATCGTCGGTGGCACTTAGCCGGACGATGTACTTATCGAGCGGGCGTTCGCGGCCGAGCCAGGGGCCGAGGTCCATTGGGAGACGGCCCAGCGTACCGATTGGCAGCATGGGTTGCGATGGTTTCGCCAAGTAGCGTCCCCACAGCACGCGGTAACCGACGCCGCTGGCTATGAGAAGAGCGAAAGCCAGGGCCGAGGCCAAGTGGTAGGACTTCCGATGAGACGGTATCTTCATGGCAAAGCCGGGGGGCGAATCAATGACCAATTCCGAAACCCGAATGACCAATCAATGACCAAGCCCGAATGACGAATGACGAGCCTGTGGTCTGCCGTGCGGGTGGGCGCTTGGATGTTCGGACTCGGGCATTCATTGGTCATTCGGACTTCGGCGTTGGTCATTTGGATTTCAGGAGTGGTCATGCTCCATTGTAGTCTCCCGCGGTCGTCGTCGGGCGTGGAAGGTGGGTGTGTCGGCGTGCTCAGTGGCGTTGTCCCAGAGGCAATCGAAGCTCCAACGGGCCAGTTGTCTTCGCATCGTCCAGGGCGTATGCCAAACTGGGGAGTGCGTACCGAACATCTGGCCGGCGTAGGAGAGCGTGATTTGGCGGTGCAGAGTATGGAGCAGCAGGCCATTGCCCATGCGAAACAGGTCGAAGGCCAGTCCCTTCCACTGCAAACGACTTAACTGCTTCCGCATCGTCTTCATATGCCAGCGAAGCATGTTGAGGCAGATGACCAAGTCGGCTCCATCGCGGGCGACACGCGCCATCTCGGCCAAGGCGTCCTCGCTGTGCATGTAGTTGATCGCCAACCGGCAGAACACGAGATCGAAGCTGCGGTCGGGGAAGGGCAGCCGGGCACCGTCGGCCAAAACGACGAGCGGCGCCTGGAGCTTCTGGCGAGCGGCGAACACGCGGGCCATCGCCGGGAAAGTGGCCATCATGTCGGCTCCGGTCAGGCCGGCGGCTCCATGCCGACCAAAGGTCAGCAGAGCACAGCCCACTCCGCACCCGACATCGAGGATCTCCTTGCCCTTGACCATTTCCGGACGCACGCCGATGGGTAGCTCATCGGCGTGGTCGAGCCAGTTCACGTATTGCTTCACACCGTCGCAGACCTGCTTCCCCAGGGCGGTGAAGCCCAGATGCTCCGGATCCTCGCTATCCACCAGGCCCAACCTGTGGGCCTGCGCCAACCCGTCGCCGCATTCGGTATTCAACCGTTGGACCTCCTGACGAGCGGCGTCCAGTTGCCGGGCTCCGGCGTTGTGCAGATGCATCAAGGCGCGCAGGAGCCGCAAAAAATCATCCGGTGCGTTGGAGAGGGTCTGTGAGAGAACATCATTCATGCTTGTGTGCCTTTGTGCTCGGCAACAGGCGTGCGACGCGCATACCGGCGTGTTGACCGATTTCCGTGGCGGTCGTACTGGTTGTCACTTGGTTAGCCTTACGACAGTGCCGGCGGTGTGAGGAGATCTCGCATCAGGCATTGGCTTACCTCGGGGCTGACTCCAGGTGGATGCGTTGGTCCACATAGATGGATTTGCCGCGAGGCGAAAGTGGAATCGTCTGCACGAGTTCGATGGCAAGATCGATGCGACCGGCAAGCCTGGCGCCGAGGCTGTGAGCGATCCTTTGCCGGTCTTCGTCGCCGAAACCAATGGCCGGAACAACCTTGAGCACGGCTTGGCCGGGCGTATCCTGGTAGAACTGAAACCGTTGAACGCGGGTGAAGGTGTCATCGTGCACGTTCAGCGAGGTCATCGAGATGAGCGACCCGTCTTGTGCCACGAGATCGCCGGCCGGCCAGCGACCTTCAACCCGGCGAATGATCGTGTGCTGCCGACCGCATTTCGAGCAGCCCTCGCCCACGTACTCGGCGTAGTCGCCGGTGCGGTAGCGAATGAAGGGTACCACATCGTTGATCCAGCCCGTGCCGACGATCTCGCCCCGCTGCCCCGGCGTGGTAACCCGGTGTCCCTGCTCGTCCAGCAGCTCGAGGAAGCCGTATGTGGGCCAAACGTGATAGTCATTGGAGTGCTCGCATTCGGTGGCGAGTATCAGCTTCTCCGAATGTCCGTAGGACGAGAACAGCCGTGTCCCGAAGGTGCGTTCGATCAGCTCTCGCTGTTCGGGGTACAGAGTCTCGGATTCAACGATGATACCGTGGATGTTGGCGGGCGACGTTAAGCCTAGCCTCTGGACGCAGCGGGCCACAACTGCGGCGGATGACGGATAGGCATGCAGGAAGCACGGCCCCAGGGTGCGAATGTGGTCGATCGCCCTGCGGATATACTCGTCGGTCAGATCGAAAGTACTGTAGTGGTGGTGTCGGAGGACGGGGTCGTAAGCATGCTCGAAACCACGGTGGTTCTTAGGGACTACTCGGCCCCGGAGTACCACGAGCGGCATGTTGAGTCGATAGCCAATCCGTTCCCAACTGGCCACGAGGTGGGCATACTCTATGGCCGAACGGCCGGCGGGCGCATAGAAGTGAAAAGGCTGTCCGCCAGTCCCCCCGGTTGAAACCAGGTCAAGCTGCTTAGAGGTTGGTGGTACCGTGCACATCGCCGTCAGATGCCGGCGCAGGACTTCCTTGTCAATGGTAGGCAATCCGCAGAGATCATTCAGACTCTTGATGCTCTGGGGATCCACGCCGGCCGCGTCAAAGAACCTGCGGTAGTAAGGTGTGCGCAGGTAGGCAAGCGTGCAGATTCGTCGCAACTGGGCCAGTTGGTACTCGCTGTTCTGCGTGGCGGACCACCATTGAGCGTCGTTGAGCAGCCGGAGGTGCTTGCGAAATCGGGTACCAAGCCAGAATCTGGGTGGAATCAGCCCCAGAGCGCGGGTCCAACGAGTTGTGCCGGAGCCGGGTAGGCGTTCCCACAGGTTCTTGCGCGACCATGCGCGGCGACTCCTCAGGGCATGGGGATGCGGACAGAGATAAGCGGTGTCCCGCTCTTCGGGGCTGTTGCTCGCGACTTGGGTAATGGGAGTCGTGTCGCCTCCTGTGGTATGGTAGGTGGCCAGTAAATCATCAATATGGGGGATTTGCTGGCGAATCAAAGGCTTCTTGCCGGACGGGTTGGGGGGGATGTTCGGGCAGACCTGCAGTGCGATTTCCAACTGCCCGCCGAGTTTTGTGGAGAGATGAGCCTGGATGCGGCTCAGGTCATAACGTGGCCCGTGTGAGCCGGGTACCAGGAACAACTCCGCCCGGCCGGGCGTCTTCTGGACGAACTGGAATTGGGTGATACCGTCGAAGGTTTCATCGTGCATATTGAGCACGGCCCAAGCCATGATCGGCCGGCCGTCTTGAGCAACCAGGAACTCCTGAGAGCGATGGGCGACAATCCGGCTCAGACAGATGTGCTGCCGCCCACAATGGGGACAGCCGGTGCCCGCAAGCTCGGCGTAGTCATCAGTCCGGTAGCGGATGAAGGGCACGACACGGTTGATGAATCCGGTACCCACGATTTCGCCCACCTGCCCAGGCTCGACCGGCTGTCCGGTCGGCCCGAGCAGCTCGAGGAAACCATAGGTGGGCCAGGCATGGTAGTGCGTCGAGTACTCGCATTCAGCGGCAAGGACCAGCTTCTCCGTGTGGCCGTAGGATGCGTAAGCCCGCAGAGGAAAGTGCTCTTCGATGAAGCTCCTCTGATGCGGGTAAACCGGTTCGGACTCCATCAGCACACCCTTCACGCTTGAGGGGAATGAGAGGTTGTTCTCATGCATGAAGCGGGCGAGCGTGAAAGCCGACGAGGGGTAGGCGTGCAGGTAATCCGGGCGGACCCTGTGCATGTGGCTGACGTACCTGTGCATGTGCTCCGCGGTCAGATGGAAGCTGCTGTACGTGTAGCTGCGAAGCAATGGATCATACTGACAATACAGCCCGGAACGATCGGGGCGGACGATTTGCCCGCGCAGAACGGCCAGACGCATACCCGGACGATATCCAACCCGCGCCCACGAGCTGGCCAGATGTGCGAACTCCACCGCCGACCGATCCGCGCCGATGTAGAAGCTCAGCGGCGTTCCGCCAGTCCCGCTCGTAGACATGTAGTCCACGGAAGGAAGGGTGCTTGGCTGTGTGAGCATCCGGTGGAGATTCTCTCGCACGATGTGCTTGTCGATTCGAGGCAGACCAAGCAGGTCGGCAGGCTGCTTCAGATCGCCCGGTTCGAATCCCACGCCCTGAAACAGCTCCCTGTAGAAGTCACTGCGCTCATAGGCGAGAGTCACGATGGCCTTGAGCCGCTCAAGTTGATACTGCTTGATACGTTCCTCATCCCACCACTGGGACTCCTGCACAAACTGGTAGGCTTGGCGGAACCGCCCGCCAAGCAGCCATGGCAGTGGGATCGGGGTCAGAGCCGCACCCGCAAGCCTTCTCATCGGCCGGGGGCAACGCTCCCAGAGGTTCTTTCTGGACAGGGCGAGTTTCATGGAGGTTATCCGGCCATGAAACCGACGGGTGCCCGGATCGCCTGCCGGCTGGGCCAAGTGTCAAGAATGCGGTCCCAATGCTCGCTCATTGTTTCGACCGTGTAGTTCATTGCCGCCTGCCGAGCGGCCGACCGGCAGGTACTGTACAGGTTCTCATCGGTCAGCAGCGCAAGAATGGCCTCGGCGAAAGCGTCCGGATCTCGCCTCGGCACACGCCATCCATTCTTCCCGTTGAGAATCGCATCGGCCAGATCCCCGACGTCAGAGACCACGCAAGGCACGCCGGCCATCATCGCCTCGAGCACCGAGAGAGGTAGCCCTTCACTGTCCGAGGTCAGCACGAACAGCCGTGTCCGTTGAAGCCATTCGCAGATCCGGTCTTGATGGCCGGCGAAGAACACCTTCTGCTCCAGCCCCAGTTCCCGCGTGAGTCTGGCGAGTTCATCTCGCAGAGGGCCGTCACCCACAATGGCCACGCGCAGGTTGGGTCTGGCCTTGCCGACGCGCGCCGCGATCTGCAGAAGAACGTCCAGTCTTTTGATTCGGACCAGGCGGCCGACGAAGAGAAGATCATACTCCGGGGCAATAGGGCGGGAAACAGCGGCGAACTGCCGGGCATCAATGCCTCCGGACATGACCTCAATCGCGCAGGTCACGCCTTGCTCTGACAGGAAGCGGCGGGCTCGATGCCCCATGGTGAGTATGAGATCGACGCGGTTGACCAGGGCGAGCAGGGCCCGTTGCAGCATCGGGCGGTCCTTGCCGAGCAGCCTGAAAAGACGATTCTCCGAACGCGCTCCGCCTCCCCATATTTCGGTCCATCCGCCTACGCAGAAGTACACTGCCTTGGCTTTCACGAGCCGGGCGCCCAGCAGCGCAAACAGAGCATTCGGGAGCAGGTGGAAGCCGCCGACGACGTGAGGGCGGGTGTGTAGCACTGTCAGGAAAAGCCAGAAGGCCCGGGCCAGATTGCCGCCTGCGTACCGCTGCAGTCTCTTGGGCGGGCAAGCGTAGGTTACATGAGGTAACTCGAGCCAGGGGCGATCGGTTACCACCCAGACGTGCCCACAGCCGCGAGCCAGGCTGATTGGCCGGATGTGGGCAGCTACCCACCCGTCTGATGCAAACATCCCCGTGACCACGACACGAGATGCGCCGGGTGGGGTGGCATTCCGACGTCTCCTGAGAAACCAGCTCAAGATCCAAGCTATGGGCAGGGTTAGACCGACCCCGGCCACCAGTCCCCAAGCCGCGATCCAGGCTGCTGTTCGCTTCCACCATGGGAATGTGCCGAGTTCCTGCAGCGGCGGGCTCTCGGGAGACATCGGCGTGGCGTGGTTCATAGCGTGGCCTGCTGGTTCGCGCAGGGTCTGCATGCGTTCTGTTGCATCGAGCTACCGTATATCCGCCACTGGCTCGGAAGGGTTACCCCGACGGGCGGGGGTATGCGAAGCTGACCTAGAACCGCAGTCTCGCGACCGGCGGTACTCAACGGCATGGGATGCTGGTCGAAGGCTTTCGCCAGAAGAGGCATCGAGGCGTCGTCGAAGTTCATTAAGCGTGCACAGACCAGATCGACCGCGGCGGGCTGCATGCCGCCGAGGATGGCACTCATACGGCAGGGGGTTGCGTCAAGCGGGCCATTGCCCTGACCGGCGATGATGGCATCAACGACGCTGAAGAGTCTGCGCGCAGGGCGGGGTTGGAGGCAGCCAACCTTGTCCGCATAAAGAACGATGCGCATGAGATCATGGGTCATGCGCCAAGCGGTATCATTGCCGTGCCAGTTGCCGGATCGGACGACGTCGCCGGTCCGGCCGAAAAGGAGCTCGCCCACGCGCCTTGCGGGGCGGGCGACGGCGCGGCGGAGCGGGCCGAGTCGGGGGAACACACGTTTGAACAGGCCCAGTGTGCCGCGTTCGATCCGCTCGCGAGGCGAGTTGCCGGCGAATTGGTCGCCGCCGTCCGCGGGTACGCCGAGCCGGTAGTGGGCGATGCAGTCCTTATCCCCGACGATACCGACGAGGAGCTTGAGGTTGCATGTGATACCCGTTTTCTGGTGCGTCTTGAGTTTCGGGATTTCGATGACGCAGTCGGCACCGAGGACGGTCTTCGAAACCAGGTACTCATGCCGGCCACCGGTGTGGTGTCGCCGCGTTTCCGCGACGTCGTACGTGGCACCGTAGAGCTTGTGGCAGAGGTGCTCGATTTCGTGGAATGCTGAATGCTCGCCGAGATCCACCCAGACGTAGCCGGCCGGGTCGCCGGGCAGATTATCGCGGCCGACGATGAGGCCGTTGATCTTGTGGTCGCGATGCAGCCGCAGGTCGATGATCTCGATGTTGAAGTCGGCGTGTTGCCGATAGAAGGCAGCCATGGCGCTCAGGCCGGTGATGTGGTCCAGGGCCTGCCAGTCGGCATCATCCATCGGGGCGTCGGCGATGACGATGCGACCGCGCCCGGCGAGGGCGATGTAGACGTAGTCGAGCACGGCCCGGATGACCGAGCCGTGAGTGATGGTGCAATCATCGAGTCCTGGCAGGGTCTCACGCCGGTCACGCACCAGGTTGGGTTTCAGCACGACGGTCTGGCCGGGCTGAATCAGATCGCGGAATGGATTCCAGCGGGCCGTATCGAAGGAATCCTTGTCAAGCTCAAGCAGGCGCAGGCTTTCGCGCACCAAGGCGTAGGCAGGATTGGGCTCGCTTTGAATGACGCTGAACGGATACTCCGGGTAACGCTCATTCGGGCTGTAGGGCGGCACTCTGGGGTACTCGGCTAGGCCGTGAGCGATCGCGACCCGGGAATCATGAAGCTGATCGGTCATCAGTGAGTGTTTCGGTCTCGGGCGAGGCAGCGCGCCTGCGTGCGGAGTTCCGTTCCGGGTTTGCCGCTTCGCGGTGAGTGAGCAAGGCAGCGAGTCAATGAGGAAAGCAACCGTGCCACTGCTCTGGCGCGGTGTTCGTTTTCCTCCACGAACAAGTTCGCTCGGTCCGGTCCACGAACAAGTTCACTCGGTTCTGCTCATACGCCGGTTGCGGTGATGGCGTCATCGTAGACGCGGGCCATCTTGGCCACCATGACGGGGATCGAGAACTCCTGCTCGACCCACGAGCGTGCTTGCCGGCCCAGAGTCGTACGCAGATCGGCATTGGTCAGAAGGCGGGAGATACGATCGGCCAAGCCGGCCTCATCGTGTAACGGGACGACGTAGCCACAGCGACTGTCGGGGACGACGTAGGCGTTGTCGGCCACGTCCGTCGCCACCACTGGCACGCCACAAGCCATTGACTCCAGCAGGACGTTGGGCGTGCCTTCATAGAGTGAGGACAAGACGGTCACGTCGCAGGCCTGGTAAAGACGCTCGACGTCGCGGCGATTGCCCACCCGTAGGCATCGCTCACGAATGCCGAGTTCATCCATGAGCTCTGTCATTTGTGCCTTGTAGACGTCTGATCGGTTCATTGCTCCATGCAGTGTATCGCCGACCAAGAGGATTCGAGTTTGCGGGATTGCCTTGAGGACACGGGCGACGGCGCGGAAGAACAGGGCATGGTTCTTCTGTTGCTTGAAGCTGGCGAACATGCCCACGACCGGCTCAGCAGGGGAGATGCCAAGATCCCGTCTCGTGCTCTGCCCGATCTCCGGCTGTTGGCGAAACCGGGCAAGATCCACGCCGTTGTGTACCACCCGGTAGCGAGAGCGATCCATGCGCAAGCGGCGGCTGTTGAAATCGGCGCCGGCGTTCGAGTTGGCCACAACGAGCGTGACAGCGGATTTGGTGATGGCGTAAGCGGCCAAATGCCGGTGCTTGAGGTGGTAGTCGGTATTGCGCTCAGAGTTGATGATGACCGGCGTACGGGCCAGCCGGCCAGCCAGCCGGGCGGCGATGTCCGCGTCGAACAAGTAGCTATGCAGAATATCAATTCGCAGTTGCTTGCAGAGCATGGCGAGTCTGGGGACTACCGTGAAATCGAGCTTGTATAGCTTACGGACGATGTGCAGTCGGTGTTCGCGCTCGCGCAACTGGTCGGCTAGCGGCACGTAATCCAGAAGGCTACACACCGCCACATTGAATCGCTGCGGGTCGAGGTGATTGGCTAGCTCGATCACTTGCCGCTGAGCACCGCCGTACTCGAGTGTGCTGATGAGCAGGAGGACGTTGATACGGTCGCTTCGTGCGAGTGTCGCCGGGGAGTCGGCAGAGGAGGGGTTGTCTGAGAGTACGATCATAGGCCGGGAAACACCAATCGGCGCCAGGGTAGTGAGACGCTGCGGCGGCCGGATGAGTCAGGCGGATGCCGGAGCAGGTTGGGCACTTCGGCATTGTCGATGAACAGCCGCGT
>JAAYDF010000076.1 GCA_012729395.1 Phycisphaerae bacterium | reverse complement strand
TCCACCGTGGCCGTGGTCTCATTGGTGGACGCAGCCGTCTCCGCCGCGCCCGCGGATACCTGGGTGGAGATGGCGAGGAGCTCGGCGGCCGATCGGTCGATGTCGGCCACCGCTTCGCGGAGTTGACGGCGGATCGTCTGTGAGATGGTCACGGCGAACGCGATGCCGCCCGCCACGACGACGGCGGCCATGATCAGCATGATGAGCCACATGCGGCCCGCGTTGCCGGCAAGGCGGTCCGCCTCTGCCGCCTCATAGGCAGAAGCCGAGGCTTTGAACGATTCGGTGGCCTCACGCAGTTGGGCGCTCATGGGGATGACGTTCTCTCTCACCATGTTCAGCGCTTCGGCCGTCTTGGTCTCGGCCAGCGTGATGTCCTCGCTGGCTGCCTGATAGTACTGGTCGAGGAGGGCGGCCAGGCTGTCCACCGTAGCCTGCTGTTCGGAGCCGTCCACTGCCAGCGCAGACAGGGTGTCGAGCGCCTCTCTGGCCGCTGTGGCCTCTTCTTCCAGCCGTGTCCCTTGAGCTTCGCGGGTGGCCTGATCGTAGGTGACGACAGATATGAGCACGGCGCTCTCCATGTTCGAGGCGCTCTCGGCTATCGTGCCGGCGGCCTCGACCTGGGCCCGAGTGGAGTCGCTGTACTCCTTGATGCCCGACTGCAGGGGCATGAGTTGGGTGACTCCGACTACCACCAGGGCCAACACGAGTACCATCAGGCCTACGTATCCCAGCAGGATGCGGCGTACTACTGTCATTTGTGTCTCTCCCTCTGCGGATCCGACTCGATCGAAACGCCGGGGCATCGCCCCTGGCGTGAGCGGCGAACATGATTGCTTCTAGAGCATTTTCGGCTGCAAAGTCGTTGGACTTGAAGGTTTTCGGCGGCAGGATGGTATCGTTGTCTAGTCTGTGTACCAATGCGCTCGGCGGGGATCGAGCCCTCGAGCGCGGCCTCGGATCGCTTGGGAGGCATCCCGTATGAGCAAGAACAGATACCGACACCTCCTCGCGCCGGGCTGCATCGGCCGGACTCCCATCAAGAACCGCATGGTGAGGATGGCGGCACACCCCGGCTTTCCCGACTACGAAGACGGCTTTCTGCAGCCGTTCTACTCCGACTTCTGGGTCTCGTTCGCCAAAGGGGGTGCGGGTCTCATCGGTTGCGGTGTCTCGCCTGCTCCCGGAGTCGGCTGGTCGCTCGACATCGACGAGCAGATACCCAGGGTCCTCGAGATGAACAAGAGGATCCACGAGTACGGCGCCGCTACCTTCGTCCAGATCTTCCATGTGGGGCCCTGGATGCCGCCGCCTCTGACCGTTGCCGCGTCGAGCCTCTCTCTGGACGAGATCCCGGTCACCGGGCAGAACTTCCCGGACGCCCGCCCCATGCCGGTTTCGGAGATCAAGGAACTCATCCGGCATTTCGGCAGGGTGGCCGAGCGGGCCAGGCGCGCCGGGTTCGACATGGCCGAGATCAACGCCGGGTGCAACCACCTGTTCGGCACCTTTCTCTCCCGCGCTTGGAACAAGCGGGAGGACGAGTACGGCTACGCCAGCCTTGAAGACCGCTCGCGGTTCATCGTGGAGCTCATCGGGGAGATCAAACGCCAGGCGGGCGACGACTTCGGCGTGATCGTCCTCGCAAACGCCGCCGAACCGGGGCTCGAGAACGGCATAACCGCGGAAGAGGGCCGGGAGTTCGCGAAGATCTTCGAAGCGGCGGGCGCGGATGCTCTGCATTCCCGGGTGGAGATGTACCTCATGCGCAGGACCCCGGCCGACAGCGACTGCACCCACTTCCCCGACATGGCCTTATACCCCGAAGTGCCGGAGTTCGCGAAGCTGTGTGAAGCCGACACCGGCAGGCACGGAGTGGGAGCGTGGATACCCTACGCGGCCGCCATCAAGGAGGTCGTCGGGATACCGGTGATAGGGACGGGAAGGTTGGACGCCGCCTTGGGCGAGGAGCTCGTCAGGAAGGGCGTCATCGACTTCGTGAACCTCAACCGCCGCATGATCGCCGACCACGAGTACGCAAACAAGATCGCCGAAGGCCGCGAAGACGACATCGCGCCCTGCACCGCGTGCATGACATGTTTCAGCAACGTGGAGTCGGGCGGTCGTATCAAGTGTCGCATCAACGCCACGGCCGGCAGAGAGCGGGAGTATGAGCTGCGGCCCGCCGTCACCAAGAAGCGGGTCGTCGTGGTGGGGAGCGGTCCGGCCGGCATGGAGGCCGCCCGCGTGGCGGCGCTGCGCGGCCACGCGGTGACTCTCCTGGAGAAGGAGCCCTTCCTGGGCGGCGGCATGAACCTGGCGGCCGTGGTCAAGGGCACCGAGCGCGAAGAGATGCTCAAAATCGTCGACTACCTCACTTCGCAGATACGCAAGGCCGGGGTCGACGTGCGCAAGAAGACGGAGGCCACCAGGGCGGTCGTTGCCGGGCTGGAGCCCGACGTCGTCGTCGTGGCGGTGGGGGGCAGACACAACGTCCCGGACATACCGGGAATGAGCAGCAAGAAGGTCATGACCGGGGAGGAACTCCACCACAGGCTCAAGTTCTACCTGAGGTTGATGGGGGCGCGCATGATGACCCGACTCGTGAGGGTCTATCTGCCGGTGGGAAAGAGAGTAGTGATCGTCGGCGGGACCATCCAAGGTTGCGAGACCGCCGAGATGCTGGCCAAGGCGGGCAGAGAGGTCACCATCGTGGAGCCGGGGTCCGAGATGGGCGAGGGGCTGCTCCACCGGCTGGTCAAGCCTCAACTCCTGCACTGGCTCGACGAGAAGGGTGTGACCATGCTGACCGGCGCGGAACCGGTCGAGGTGAACGACGAGGGCCTGGTCATCACGACCGAGGGCGGTGGAAGGCAGGTCATCCCCGCCGACACGGTCGTGACTGCACTGCCGCTTTCGCCCGATGCCGGATTGGCCGACGGATTGAAGGATGTCGCATCCGAGATGCACTTCATCGGCGACTGCAAGGAGCCGGGTCTCGTGGTGGATGCGGTCGCCGACGGAGCGGCGGTGGCGCGGGCTATCTAGCGGGCCGCTGACGATTCAGCAGCCGCTAGCTCTCCAACAGTTCGCGGCCATGGCGCCGCAGCGCGTCCATAAGCTGGTCGAGGTGCGCCGGCGTCGTCAGCGGATTGATGATCGTCACCCGGAGTGCGCCCACCCCTAGGTGCTTTGACGGCACGATGTAGAACTCGCCCGATTCGATGAGGCGGCGCCGCAGCTCCAACTGGAATTCGCCGACGCGCTCGTCGGGCGCGCCGCGCAGTGCGGCGGGGAGGTGGCGGAACACCACGATGTTGCACTGTGGCTCGTGCAGAGCGGCGAAGTCGTCCGCGG
>JAAYDF010000075.1 GCA_012729395.1 Phycisphaerae bacterium | reverse complement strand
GCTATCCCGCGCCGATCGTCGATCATGCCCAGGCCCGCAAGGAAGCCCTGGCCGCGTTCGCGACCCTGCGAAGCCGGACCGATTGAGCGACAGTCGCTCGTCACTCAAGCCGAGCGGTTTGCGGGTGCAGTTGATCGCCACTCCAGAGAGCCGGGCAAGAAGACCAACCCGCCGATCACTAACCGGATACGCCTGGACTTCTTCATCGCAGCGACACCCGTTTCTCTCAGTTGGAGCTGACCAGACATAGCGGGATGACGCTGGTACAATAGCAGAACAACACCCAGCGGCGTAGCCAGGTGGAGCTCAAATGGGAAATGCTGGATGACGCAACTCCGATAGCACCAGGTGGGATGCACGCGATGAAATCACATCAGATTGATTCCAAGGTGATGGGCTGGAAAGCGGTCGCGGCGGTTCTCTGTCTCGCGACGGCCTTCGTTGAGCTTGCTGTCCACGCCGAGGATGTCCCCTGGCGTCTGCAAGGTGTTGACACCTGGGGCGGCCGGCCGGCGATGCCTGCCGTGGTGAATCCGGTCGTGGCGTCGCCGCTGCAATCCGTGCTTTCGCTTCGGGGAGAATGGGAATTCGTCACTCGGGAAACGGGACTGCTACGTCATCCGCGGGTCCAGTTTTGCGCCCAACCATGGGCTGGCGCCCGTAGCATTCAGGTTCCAGGCTGCTGGGAAGCCCAGGGGGTGGGTGCGCCGGGCATGGGCGATTCGTGGGACTGCAAATGGGATCATTGCGCCAAACCGCTGCGCTCGGTGTACCTCGGCGGCGCCTGGTACCGCAGAAGGGTTGCGATCCCCGATGCTTGGCGAGGGCAGCGTATCTGGCTGAAGGTGGGCGGCGTGCGCTCGCAAGGCTGGTTTTGGGTCAACCAGACACCCGTGGCGTGGGTTGATCATTACTGTGGCACCTACAAGTACGACATCACCAATCTGGTCCAGCCCGGCCAGGAGGCGGTCATCGTCGCGGAGGTCAACAACGCCGTGCCGAGTCGGAAAGGGCTGTTCAGTAGCACCCACCGCTTCGGCGGCCTTTACCGGGATGTCGAACTGGAGGCTACCCCGGACACGCGGATTGATTTTGCCTGGGTCCGGGGCGACTTCGACCGGCAGACGGCCGAGGTCCACGCGACTCTCGCGCACGGAAACTCGAAGTGCGCACTGGCTAACCCGGTGCTGCGCGTGACCGTCAAAAACGCCGATGGCCAGACCGCGGGAACAGGCTCCCAGGCGGTGACGTTCGATCCGCAGGAGAAAACCGCCGAGGTGACCTGTCGCGTTCCGCTGGCGCCCTTCCAGCCCTGGTCGCCCGAGACCCCCGCGCTCTATCACGCTGAGCTGGTCCTGTGCGACGGCGACCAGTCGGTTCACGGATGGACGGAACGGTTCGGTGTACGCAAGTTCGAGGTGCGCGGCGACCGCTTTTTCTTCAACAACAAGCCGTTCTTTGTGCTCGGCTGCGGCGATGATTTCGTTTATCCGCTGACGCTGGTTTCCCCCGCGTCGCGGGAGGAGCACCTCCGGCATTTCAGAGCGGCGCGCGAGGCGGGGTTCAATTATGTCCGGCTGCATACGCACTGCGAGCTGCCGGAGTATTTTGAGGCGGCGGACGAGGCTGGCCTGCTCATCCAGCCGGAACTGCCCTATTACAGCGATTACCCCACCGAAGCCTTCGCGTTCGATCCGATCCGCGATGTGACGGAGTTAATCACGCACTACCGCCGGCATGTATCGCTGGGGACCTACTGCATGGGCAATGAAGGATCCCTGGGCCGGCCGCTGGGCATGGAAATCTACAAGCTGATCAAGCGGGTAGACCCGGACCGGCTTGTGCTTCACCAGGACGGCGATTTCAACACCGCCGAAAACTCGGATTTCCGCGGCGGCCCGATCAACGTCTGGCAACCGGGCAGCGTCGAATTCGATGCTCCCTTTATCGCCCACGAGTACCTCAATCTGTCCGTCAAGCAGGACCCGCGGCTCGCGCCCAGGTTTTCGGGGGCGATGCTGCCGCCGGTTTCCATCGAGACCCGCGATCAATGGCTGGCCGGCGCCGGGCTTGACCGCCGCTGGGGTGACGCCTGCCAGGACGCCTCACACGGCCTCCAGCGGCACTACCAGAAGCAGGGGCTGGAAGCAGCCCGCCGTGATCCGGCCTGCGACGGCTACAGTTTCTGGACCATCGTGGATGTCATCGTGAGCCAGGGTAACACCTACTCCGCTCAGGGCTTTCTCAACGCGTTCTGGGAGCCCAAACCCAACGGCTTCACCCCCGCCGAGTTCGGCGTGTTCAACGCCCCGACGGTCCTGCTGCTCGAAACCGAGATCAATCCGCGGATTGCCGTCTCCGGCGAACGGATCAAGGCCGATTGCTGGATTTCGCATTACGGCGAGCAACCGTTGAAAAACACCAGGCTGTCCTGGACTCTCCGCGCTGGCGACAGGGTGCTCGATCAAGGCGTTTGCGAAGGTGGCGATGTCGCGCTGGGCGAAGTCCGGTCGCTGGCATGGGTGGAGTTCGTTGTTCCCGACCTCGCCAAGCCCGCGCACGCGGTTCTGGAGGTTTCCCTGGCCGGCGGCACCGCGAGCAACCAGTGGGATTTCTGGCTGTTTCCCAAGCGAGCGGCGCAGAGCGGGAAGCGCATCGCGGTTTCCAAGGCTCTTCTGCCCAAACTGGCGTCCCTGTATTCGGGGCTGGTGGCCGCAAGCGAGCCCGGTGCGGAGCAGGCGGACCTTCTCATTTCATTCCTTGGTTCGGCCGATGTCATGCCCGCGGTTTCGGCCGGCAAGCGCGTCATTCTTATCAACCGAACCAGCGGCAAGCCCAACATCAGCCTGGGTTGGTGGGCGATGGGCGAACAGGTGGGAACGGCGTTTGCCCGGCATCCGGCGTTGGGCGATTTCCCGCATGACGGATATCTCTCGCCGCTGGCTTTCCGCATTCTGAAAACAGGACGGAAACTTCCCGCCTTGCCGGGCTTGCGCACGGATGAAATGTTCGTGGTGGGCGAAGGGCTGGATAGCTATTACCTCTACGCCGGGGAGGCGCGCATCGGCAGAAGCCGTGCGTTGCTGACCTTCGGACTGGACCTGCTCTCCGGCTATCCGGAGGGAACCTGCCTGCTCGACGGCTTGATTCGCTACGCGCGCTCGGATGCATTTGATCCGCAGGGGCAAATGGACGAGCGCATCGTCACGGCGGTATCCGGGCCGAACGGCTGGCAGCAAACGCTGAAGGCTGGCGACGTGGGTTACAGCCATCTGCCCGAAGGCGGCCGGCAACTGGACGTGGCCCGGGCCATGAAAGGGATGAACGAACTGGTCTGGGAAACCCGGCCGGCCCCCGCCAACGCCCACGAACAGAACACATTCTCGGTCTCCTGGCAGGGCGGCATGGGCTACTTCTCGGAACCGCCGGGGACGTTCGTTCTCTATGTGAATGACCAAAAGGCGCTCGACATTCCTGCTATCAGTGAACAGAGCACCGTTTGGCACAATGCCGGGGGAACGGTCAGCCTGGAATATGAGCGGGATGCCGCACGCCCTGAAATGGGACTGCTGACCCTGACGTTGCCATCTGCGTGGGTGACGCCGGGCAAGCCGTTGCGCCTGAAGGTGGCCGGCAGCGATTCCAACAGCCGTCAGTGGTTCGGCGTGTGCGAGATCTGCGACGGGCCGTGAGAAGCGTCAAAGGGTCGTCAAAGGCGATGAGCGTGCGCCGAGCGAGGCCGGGGATGGATGGTCCCTTCTGGACTGACTTGGGCAGCGTGATTTCGCCCCCAAGCCTTTGGCCTGGGCTGACAGACTGAGCCTTTCAGGGGATGCGTGAAAAGTGCGTGGCGTATCAGTGCCGCGACCGCAAGGGAGTGGTTCTTCTCGGCAGCGAGCGACCGCTTCCTTACGGTCGCGGCTCTGAGAAGGCATCTCACACACCCTCTCAGGCTCGAATGCTTCGAGCGTCCAAACGCCGCCCTTTACGATTCGATCGCCTCGAAGCATGGCGGCAGGCTGTCCGAGACGCCGCCATGCGTTAATCATCGGACTCATCGCGTTGTTTGCCCTACCCTTGCCGGCGTCCGCCGTCAATTCGCTCTTGACCCAGTTTTTCCGTCCCGTGTCCCTGTCCAGCGCGTGCGCATGAGCCACTCAGAGGTCTCGCGAGACCGTGGCTAAGGATGAACCCCAGTCTATTCACGTCCCTGACGAGTTGTTCGTGGAAGAACCAACAATCCGGCTGTGGCGAGAAGGGCAATCGTTATCGGTTCCGGGGTCGCTTGGCTGTCGATCACCTTCACATCCAGAGAGCCCGAGCTGAAGGAGAAACCAGAGTTCTGGTTGTACCCCGTGTAGTCGATGCGATGCCAGCCGGGGCCGAGGTAGATCGTCTGTCCGAAGCCCATGGGTGAATCGAACGCTCCATCCAGAAAGATCTTCGGGACGCAATCGCCGCCGCCCGAAAACGTGATGTCTTTGCCAGCATCCACGTAGACATAAGTCCAGGCCCGCCATTGGCGATCACGATCGGCGTTCACGTAGACTTGGCCGTTCGACCCCCAAGTTACCGAGATACGGTCAGTATAGCCCCATCCAAAGGAATATGAATGGCCACCGAGCCATCGACCGGTACCATTCTCGGAGGCCGAAGGCCAGGGAGGAACGGGGGAGCCGGATTCCCAAGGACGCACCCATGAATCGTTGTCATGGAATCGATCATCCCCATTCGTTCGGTAGTTCCATGCGCAGTCGCCCAGGGGAATGCCGTAGGAGACGCTTGGTAGCAGGCCCACGGCGCAAACAACCACCATGCCCAGTGGAGCAAAACAGGCTCTTACCATGATCTCTCTCCCGTTAAGAAGTGACAACTGATACACCCAAGACCCTATAAAAAAGTAGTAGGCACCTATCCCTCACAAAAACAAGAAGAGTTGTGATACGAACCCAGGTTAAGGCACTCAAACCCGCTTGCCAGCATGTGTGGGTTCTCCGCGAATCTGACAGGGAGTGTGATTCCGCGAGGGGCGGCGTGGCCCGGTGGGAAAGGGCGGGGAGCATGGGGGAACCCTGGCGGCCCTCCAGCTTGTCCGTTCCCGCCGGTGGTCAGACGCGTGGCGCCCATTTCGCGGAGCCATGTCGCCGCGGCGACCGCCCGTGGACCGCCCGTGGACCGCCCACGGGCCACAAGGTCACAGTATAATTCGTGGTCCCGGCCGTTGCAAGGCTAAAATCAAGAATTTTCAGCTGGGATTCATGCTCCCTCGGGCAGTTCCCCTGGACGCGACGTAAATGTCGCGGGCGTCTGAAGATTTGTCGTCGTCCAGCGGCCGCCACGGCTCGGCTGAGCTCGCCGAAGTCAGGCGGCCGCTACGGCCTGCCCGCCGTGGCGGGAAGCAGCGCGTTCATGGTAGGCCCTTCCGCTGAGCGCGGCCGGCTCAGCGATGGTCGTTACCGGCGCCCAGAGGGATCGGTTCGCTGACTACGGTGCCGCTGAATAGCGACGGCGGAACGAACACGTCGGGTATTCGAGGCCGCACGCGGACTCGGACTTCCTCGGCAGTGGCCAGGTGAAAGTAGCGGAGCATGCATGTGCAGGCGGTTTGGGGGGCGACGCCGGCCGCGGTGGCTCGTATCCGCAAAGTCGAGATGGGCATCCGGATGATCGTGGTGGTTTCCATGGGCTGCAAGTGCCGGAGTCTGTCGGAGTCGAAGCCAGGTGCGTCGGGTTCGACCTGCCAGGCGAAGGGCTCATCGGCATCGGGAACATGGAACTCCCAGGCCAACTGGGCGTATTGACCCGGTTCGGGGCCGAGGTTGAGGTTCACGGTTACTGGGCGGTCCCACAGGTTGGTCAGATCCGCCCGCAGGATCTCGCCTTCCTGGTGCAAGACCAATCGCAAGGGTCGCTCCGCCTCACGCACTGCGGCGGGGGCGTCGTTGGTCACCCGCACCGTCACGGTGTTGCTGGCAACGACGCCAAGCTCATCATCGATCCAGGATTCAACCTCCCACGGCGGCTGGTAACGCAGGGCGATGTGGTACTCGCCGGCCTCGAACATCGGATAACGTGCCCAGCCGCGATTGAACTCGGGCACGCGCAGCTCCGCGGTCCGCCCGGGTTCGATCCATTGCGACGGCGGCTGCAATCCCGCACGAAGCTCGACGGCGGTTCGGATCTCCGAGTCGGCGTCGATCGGGTCGAGCCGGAGATCGAGCGGCGTGCCCTTAGGGCATAGCACGGTGAGGAAGTCCGCGACGTCCAGCATGCTCGCGACTTGGACGGCGTCGGCGGATGCGGGTTGCGTAGTCAGCGATCGGCGGGGCGGAGGCCAGGGCACACGCACGCGGGCCGGCGAGGGGTTGTGCACGCGAACGATCAAGTCAAAGGGCTTGTTCCAGGCGACTTCCGGGTGGTCCACAGACAGTCGCACCTCGGCGGAAAGGAAGAGCATGACCTGCATCTCAGCCAAGAGCTGGCTGGCCGACAGGGCGGCTTCGAGGTCCGTGCTCTTTACCGTCTCGCGCAGCGTGGGCACCGCGGCCAGCCCCCATTCGGCCAGCCGGCGGGCGGCGGTCTGGCGCATGGCGTGCAGCGGATGCCCAAGCCGGCCGACCGTCTCACGCAGTTGGGCTTCGGTCGGGGGGCTGGGCTGCGTCGTCGTCACCGCCGGCGCAGGGGCGGTCTCTTGGCCGGCCAGGTCCGTCCAGCCGGTCGCCAGCAGCACCATGCACACCAAGCCAGCATTTCTGCCGCCGTTCATCGTGGCAGCTCCCAGGCCTCGTTCAACGAGGCTGCCCCTTTGAGCATACGCACCGCGGGTCGCTCCGGCGAATGGCCTGCCGTTTGCGAGCCGCAGTTGCCCGGACACGCTACAATATCGGCTAATATGTCATGGTACCCGATCGAGTTGAACCTGGAGGGTCGCCGGGCGGTGGTGGTCGGTGGGGGGCAGGTGGCGGCCCGGAAGGTGGCGGGATTGCTCGCCGCCGGTGCTGTTGTGCGTGTGGTCAGCCCGAGGTGTTGCCCCGATCTGGCCGAACGGCAGGGCATCGAGTGGGTGCGGCAGCCCTATGTCGCGGACGCTCTTGAAGATGCCGATCTGGTCTTCGCCTGCACCGATGACCGTATGCTCAACGCTCGTGTCGCGATCGACGCCCGGCGGGTGGGAGCCTTGTGCAACAACGCCGACGACCCGGGTGCGAGCGGCTTCCTCGTGCCCGCGGTGTTGAGGCACGGGGATTTCACTGTGGCAGTGGGTACGGGCGGTGTCGGCCCGAAACTGGCGGCCAACATTCGCGGGCGGCTTGCCTCTCTTCTGGGGCCGGAGTTCGGTATCCTTGTGGGTGAGCTGCGGAAGGCCCGGGCTCAGGTACGCGAACGGGTGGCCGACATGCGCCTGCGGCGGCAGATCATGGAGAAGCTGTGCGGTGATGATTCCGTCAAGCTTTTGGCGACGCAGGGGCCCAAGGCGTGGCGGGCATGGATGACGCGGCTCGTGGAGCAGCAGCCAGAGGAGATCGAGCGGTGGGAGCCTGCGGATAATGGTGGCGACGCGTCCGAGTGACTGAATTGCCGGATGTGGGTGGTTGGTTGAGGCCTTAGACGGAACGGTAAACCACGAACAAGTTCGCTCGGTCCCACGAACAAGTTCGTTCGGTCCCGCGAACAAGTTCGCTCGGTTCCGCCACGAACGAGTTCGTTCGGTCGTAGGAACAGGTTCGTTCGGTTCCACGAACAAGTTCGCTCGGTCCCACGAACAAGTTCGTTTTGCGATCAAGACCACTGGTTTGGGAAGATGTCATGGATCGACCGTTGTGGATCTCGCTTGGGGGAGCACTGGGCTTTGCGCTGGCGGCCCTTGCCGCGTATCTTCGCGTGTGGCACCGTTCGGTGGGTGTGGGTCTCTGGTTGCGTTGGGCCGCCGTGGTCGCCGTGCTGCTCAATGGTGCATATGTCGGCTATGTGTTGCATATGCACGGGGTCACGGAGACCTTCCGCCATGACTATGAGTCCGCTGTTCTGCTTGCCACGTTGCTGGGGCTGATGGGCATCGGGGCGTACGCGTCCGCGGCTCTGCGCGGGTTGGATGGGTTCCTGTTTCTGGCGGCGGCTCTGTTGGACTTCGGGGCCCTGATGGTGATCGATCAGTCCATGACGGTGGCCACGTACCGCCCCTGGTATGTGAGCCACGGTCTGGCTTTTGCGGTCAGTGCCGCCTGCTTTATCGGGTCGGGCATCGCGGGCATGGTCTACCTGCTCGTCCACCGCGTACTGCGTGGCAAGCACGATCTGAGCCTCGTGGGCGGCGTGCCATCGCTGGAGGCACTGGAGCGCTTCGGCCGTCAGCTCCTGGCCATTGGCTTTCCGCTGTTCACCTATGGGATTCTGACGGGGATATGCGGCGTGGCGCATCGCTCGGATATCGGGCAACAGGCCTGGTATCTGGACGCGGCGGTGGTGCTGTCCTTGCTTGTGTGGGTGGTATACGGTTTGGGGTTGTCGGCCATCCTGTTCATGCCGCGACTGCGTGGTCGCAAGGCGGCGACGCTGGCCAGTTGCGCGATGTTTCTGGTGGTGGCTGTGCTGGCCACAAGGGATCTGTCCTTCATACACCGATGAGGACGTTGGTCATAGGTTGTAACCATCGTTCCGCGCGGGTCGCCCTGCGCGAACGGTTGGCGTTTGACGAGGCCTCGGTGCCGCGGGCCTTACGGTCGCTGGTGGAGTCGTTCCCCGGCACCGAAGCGGTTCTCCTGTCGACGTGCAATCGCCTCGAGCTCTACCTGGCTCACGCGGATCAGGGCATACCGCGGATTGGGCAAGTCATCGACTTTCTTGCCGGCTGGCATGATCTCGACGCCGCCGAGTTCGCCCCGGCTCTCTATAGCCATGAAGACGTCGAGGCCGCCCGCCACTTGTTTCGCGTGGTCAGCTCGCTGGATTCGATGGTGCTCGGCGAGTCGCAGATTCTGGGTCAGGCCAAGGCCGCCTACGAGACCGCCAAGCAGACCGGCACTGTCAGCAGGGGGCTGGACGCCCTCTTCCGGCAGGCCTTCAGCGTAGCCAAGGAGATCCACACGCACACCGGCATCGCCACCGGTCGAGTGAGCGTGGGCAGTACGGCCGTCGATCTCGCCCGGCAGATCTTCTCGCGGTTCGAGGACAAGATCGTGCTCATGGTCGGGGCGGGCAAGATGGGCGAGATGACCCTCAGGCATTTGCTGACGACGCATCCTAAAGAGCTGTGGGTGACCAACCGGACGGATCCGCGAGCGGCCGATTTAGCCGCCCGCCTCAGTCAGCGGTATGGCGTGCACACCCGAGTTATTCCCTTCGCCGAGTGGATCGACCGGCTTGCGGAGGCGGATATCGTCATCAGCTCGACCGGCTCGCGTGAGCCGATTCTCAAGGCGAAGGATTTCGCGCCTATCCCGGCGAGGCGGCGATACCGCTCGCTGTTGTTGATCGACATTGCCGTCCCGCGGGATATCGACGTCGCTGTCGCCGAGCAGGACTGCGTTTTCCTCTATAACATCGACGACCTGCAGACGGTGACCGAGAAGACGCTCGCTCGGCGCCGCGGGGCGCTCGATCAATGCCATGAGATCATTGAGGCGGGCCTGCTGGCCTTCGCGGAGCGGCTGGCCAGCCCCGACCTGGGGTCGCTGATCGAAGCACTGAGCAGAAGGTTCCAGGAGATATCCGATGCGGAACTGGCCCGCATCATCCCCAAGCTGGAGAATGCCTCCGATCGCGATCGGGAGTTGATCCGGCAAATGCTCCATCGCGTTGCGCAGAAGATCCTCAACCATCCCCTTCAACTGCTCAACGACACGGCGGCCAATGGTGCCGCCCGCGTGTATGCGGACACGCTTCGGGCCATGTTCGACGTCAGTTCTCAAGATGCCGACGACCCCGCCGGCCGCAAACCATGAGTCGCAAGTCATGACCGCTCTGCTTCCCGCCGCAGCCTGCCCGTCCCGCCACAGCTTGCCCGCCGTGGCGGGGCGGGCAGGCTGTGGAGGGGCGGGCGGGGGGTAGCGGCCGTCGCCCCAGGCGGCCGCTGGACGGCGATAGATACTTCGACGCCGGGCCGCGGGTCGCGCAGGTTGACTGATGGGAAGGCTTCTCGGCTTGCCTATGGCCGTCGCGTGAATGACAGACGTGGCCCCGAGGTCAATCAGCGCGCGGTAATCTGGGTGGGCGGGCTGTAGCGCCGGGCCTTTGCAGCATGACCCGGTCGCCTTGGATCACCAGGTGTCCCTTGGCAAACAGGCGAATGGCGGCCGGGTAGGCGACGCATTCCTGCTCGAAGACTCGCTCCGCAAGGGTGTCCGGGGTGTCCGTCGGCAGAACGGGGACGGTACGTTGCAGGATAATCGGGCCGGCGTCGTATTCGTTGTTGGCGAAGTGGACCGTGCAGCCGCTGCGGTGTTCGCCGGCCGCCAGGACCGCCTCGTGCACATGGTGGCCGAAGAAGCCCTGCCCGCCGAACTTGGGCAGCAGGGCGGGGTGGATGTTCATCACCCGTCCGAGCCAAGGTTCGGGAATACGCCAGAAGCACGTCCAGCCGGCCAGGCAAGCCAGCTCGACGCGATGAGCTTCGAGAGTTTCCACGATTTGCCGGCTGAAGGTCTCGACGTCGGGATGGTCTTTCCTGCGGATGACTACGACCGGCAGCCCTGCCGCCCGGGCCCGCTCGACGCCCTTGATCTTCGAGAGCGAGGAGATGACCACGGCGATGCGGGCGTCCAGCTCACCACGATGGATGCAGTCGACGAGGTTGAGCAGCGTTCGTCCGCCGCCGGATAGCATGACGCCGAGAGTGAGCATCCTGGTGGTTTCCCCTGGATTCGCGGTGTCCTTGGTCTTCACGCTTTCAGCACTGCTCATAGAGCAGTGCCAGACAGATTGCCAGGCACGCGGCATTGCTCATAAAGCAATGCCACACGAACGCGATGCATCTCAACCATCGCGACGCCACACGGGCCCACGCCAACGAGCCCGAAGCGCAAGCGCCGGGTTCCGCGGAGCGTCAGCGACGTACCAGACGCCCGCACTGCTCACAGCACAGATTGCCAGGCACGCGGCATTGCCCATAGAGCATTGGCACGCGGATCCTGGTGGGCGTTCGCACTGCTCACAGGGCCGTGGCCCACCGCACGCGACTGCGTCCCCGTCAATCGGCCACATCGACGCTGAAGCGGATCGGTGTTTCCTCGATCTCCCCGGCGTGTGGCGGGTCGACGATGCTCTTGTCCACGACGACCTCCAGAGCCAATGTCTCGCCGCAGATGTACGCATTGAAGTCGCGGATGGCGTCGGCGACTGGGCCGGTCGCGTCGACATGCACGCGGATTCGGTCCTGGTAGTCGAGCTGATCGTTCTTGCGGGCGGTCTGGATCAAGTGCACGACCTCGCGGGCGAGACCTTCCAGGCGCAGCTCCGTCGTCAACTCGGTGCTCAGGACCACGACGACCTGCCGGCCCTGGGCGGCGGCCCAGCCGGCCCGTGCGGTCAGCGTCACTTGCACGTCCTCGGGTGCGAGCTCCACGCTCTGACCCGCCACCTGCAGGGCGGCCCGGCCGGCTTGGTCGAGCTGCCGGCGTAGGTCGGCGGCGTCGGCGCTGCCCAGGGCCTGCTTGATCTGCGGGGCCAGCTTGCCGAACTTGGGCCCGATGGCCTTGAAGTTCGGTCGGACCTCGTAGCTGACGTACCGGTCGGCGTCCGCGGCGAACTCGACCCGCGTGACGTTCAACTCATCGGCGATGAGCGGCAGGTGCCCCTCCAGCCACTGGCGATGAGCGGGCTCGGCCAACACGAGTTCGACCACTGCCAGCGGCTGCCGCACCTTGAGCTTGGCGTCCATGCGTGCCGCTCGGCCCAGCGAGGCGATCTCGCGGACGATGGCCATCTCCTCCATCAACCGCCGGTCGATCAGCGAGGCGTCCGCCTGCGGATAGTCGCGCAGATGCACGCTCTCGGCCACCTGGTCATCTTGCGAGCGCACCAGGTTCTGGTACAGCGTCTCGGCGAGGAACGGCGTGAACGGGGCGATGACCTCGGCCAGCGTGGCCAGACACGTCCACAGTGTCTGATAGGCCGCCGCCTTGTCACTGTCCATACCCGACCGCCAGAAGCGTTCGCGCGACCGGCGCACGTACCAGTTGCTCAGCCCGTCGACGAAGTCGACCAGCCGCCGGCATGCGGGGTAGCTTTCGTAGGCGTTCATGCTTGCCCGCACGTCGGTGATGGCTTGGTGCAGTTCGGAAAGGATCCAGCGGTCCAGCTCGCTGCGGAAAGGAATCACTTCCTGCGTGTTGGTCGGCGACCAGCCGTCGATGTTGGCGTAGATCACGAAGAAGCTGTAGACGTTGTAGAGCTTGATGAGAAACTCGCGCTGGTCGGTAGCGATGGTGTCTTCCTTGAAGCGGGCCCCGGTCCAGGGGGTCTGCCCGCTGAGCATCGACCAGCGCATCGCGTCCGCTCCCTCGCGGTCGAAGATGTACGAGGGCTCCTTGTAGTTGCGCTTGCTCTTGGACAGTTTCTTGCCGTCCTCGCCGTTCATGAGTCCGAGGACAACGCAAGTGCGGTAGGGATGGGGGTAGTCGGAGGCGAAGGTCGCATCCAGCGACTCGCGGGCGAAAGAGCCGCGGGCTTCGGCCCGCGCGGTTGTCCCTGGCGTACAAGCGTTTTCACCGTCCGCGGCACCGCGCGGGCTGAAGCCCGCGGCTCGTTGCGCGCTGGGGTCCGCGGTGCGGTCTCCGCTGAAGAGCATGGTGCTGATGGCCAGCAGGGTGTAGAACCATCCGCGGGTCTGATCGATGGCTTCGCTGATGAAGTCCGCCGGGAAACGCTGCTTGAAGATGTCCGCGCTGCCGACCTTGTGGGGGTAGCCCCACTGGGCAAAGGGCATGCAGCCGCTGTCAAACCAGCAGTCGATCACCTCGGGCACCCGACGCATGCGGGCACCTGGTGCGAACGGCGAATCATACGTCACTGCGTCGATGTAAGGCTTGTGCACCTTGAGATCGTCGACCAGTTCGGGATTGGCCCGTTTGGCCTCCTCCCAGACCTCGGCTCCCTGCACGCCGG
This sequence comes from Phycisphaerae bacterium, assembly GCA_012729395.1. Classification (GTDB taxonomy): domain Bacteria; phylum Planctomycetota; class Phycisphaerae; order UBA1845; family PWPN01; genus JAAYDF01. Next base: position 3,348 of record JAAYDF010000075.1, on the reverse strand, counting down.
GTTTGGCCAGCAGATCGGCATACGAGGCCACCGCCTCCTGCTGCCCGGTTTGCTCGCATTGCCAGATGGGCAGCGGCGTGCCCCAGAATCGTTCCCGCGACAGAGCCCAATCGACGTTGTCGGCCAGGAAGTTGCCGAACCGCCCGTCGCGGATGTGCTCGGGCAGCCAGTTGATCTTCGCGTTATTGGCCAAGAAGGCGTCGCGGAACAAGGTTGTGCGAATGAACCAGCTCCTGCGGGCATACTGGATCAGTGGGTCGTCATCCGCCCGCCAGCAGAAGGGGTAATCGTGGCGGTAGGTCTCGCGCTTGAACAGGACGCCACGATCTTTCATCCAGCGGATGATGTCTGGGTCCGCCTCTTTGCAGAATCGGCCGGCAAAGTCAACCGCCTCGGGCACGAAGGTGCCGTCCGGGGCGATGAGCTGGAGCATGCCCAAGCCGTTCTCCTGGGCCGCCCGGTAGTCATCCTCGCCGAACGCCGGGGCCATGTGCACGATGCCCGTGCCGGTGTCCAGCGTGACGAAGTCGGCAGGGATGACCTCCCACGCCTTACCACCCTGCGGCGTGACGTAGGTGAAGATCGGCTCGTACTTCGTGCCCACCAATTCCGCTCCCTGCATCGTGCGAACGGTGCGCACGTCCCTGTCGAGATCGATCGGCAGGCCTTTGAACACCGCGGGCAGCAGTTGTTTCGCGAGGATGAACTGCTCGTCCTCCACGGCAATCTGCACGTACTCGACCTCCGGGTGCACCGCGAGGGCGACGTTGCTGGGCAGCGTCCAAGGCGTCGTGGTCCAGGCGAGCAAGCTGGTCTTGGGGTTGTCTTTGAGGCGGAAACGTACGGTGACGGATGGGTCGTCGATCTCGCGGTAGCCCTGGCCGACCTCGCCGGAGGAGAGCGCGGTGCCGCCCTGGGGCCACCACCAGACGACCTTGTGGCCCTGGTAGAGCAGGCCGCGGTCGAAGAGCGTTTTCAAGGCCCACCAGACGCTCTCGACGTAGGACTGGTGGTAGGTGACGTAGGCCTCGTCGAGGTTGATCCAGAAGCCGAGGCGGCGGGTCAGTTCTTCCCATTCCTTGGTATACCGGAAGACCGACTGCTGGCAGAGGTGGATGAACTTCTCGATGCCGTAGGCCTCGATTTCCTGCTTGGTGTGGATGCCAAGCTCCTTGCAGACCTCTGCCTCGACGGGCAGGCCGTGCGTATCCCATCCGCCCTTGCGGTCCGCGTAGTGGCCGGTCATGGCCCGGTAGCGGGGGAACACGTCCTTGATGATCCTGGTCAGGCAGTGCCCGGGGTGCGGCAGGCCGTTGGCCGTCGGTGGGCCTTCGTAGAACACGAACTGCGGGCAGCCCTCGCGCTGCTGCAGCGACTTCTCGTGGATGCCGTGCTGTTCCCAGAACTTGAGCACCTCACGCTCGGCGGCGGGGAAATCAAACTGGGCAGGTACTTCCTTGAACATAGTGGTCTCGTGGGTCCGAACAAGCGTATCACGTTGCTCCCGTGGCGTAGCGATTCATGGTGCCGCAAGCGGCACCGCTCAACAAGGGTTGGAGAAGCTTGCGGCAACCCCATCTTACTACGCCAGCGGCGACTCCCGGTCGCCGTATCAAGATCATCCCCGCAGACCGGTCGAACTTCCAGTCTACGGGGCTTCCTCGGCAGGTGCGAAATCCTGCTCGCCGTCCTCGGGCACCAGTGGGTCCGTAGGGATGGCCTCAAAGACGGACGGTTCGCCGCCTCGGCCGATCACGTCCATCTGCTCCCAAGGCCCCAGCCGCCACCGCAGGGCGAACGTGATCCCGATCACGACCACGAAGAACGTGGCGACGATCCATGGCCCGCGGGCCCCCCATTCGGGGAACAAGCGGGCCGTCAGGGCGGCCCCGCCGACCATCAGGATCCACACTTGGAGCCCGCCGACCACGGCCGGCCAGCGGGTGTCACCCGCCCCACGCAAAGCATTGCTGTAGGTGATGCAGGTGGCGTCGAACAGCTGGAACAAGGCCGCCAGGACCAGCAGCTGGGTGCCCAGCGTAATCACCTCGGGCACATCGCTGAACAGCTCCATCAGCTCGCGGCCGAAGAGCACGAACATCAGGGCCATGCCGCCCATATAACCCATATTGAGCAGCGCTCCGAGCAGCGTTCGGCGGCGGGCGAGGTCCGGCCGACCCTCTCCGATAGACCGTCCGACCAACGTGCACACGGCGTGGCCAATCCCGATCGCGGGCATGAACGATAGATCGGTGAACCGCCAGCAGGTGGCACTGGCCGCGAGGTGGTGCGTGCCGAACTGCCCAATAATCACGGCCATCAGCACCGCCCATGCGGTGATGTCAACCATGAAGCTGATGCCCGCGGGCCAGCCCACCCGGGCCAGCCGACGCATCTTATCCCATTGCAGCGGCCAAGCACGCCGGGCTTCGTACTTGACGGCGATCCGCCCGTTGCACATGACTCCCAGCAGCCAGAGTGCGCGGACCAAGTTCGCGATCACCGATCCCAACGCCGCCCCCGCGACGCCCATGGCCGGCATGCCCAACCGCCCCTGGACCAGCCCGTAGCTCAGAAAGAGGTTCAGGAGCGTCGTGCCGATCACCGAGTACGCGTTGTGCCGCGGCTCATGAATGCCGTTGAAGAAGTGGCCCAAGGCCACCGCCGCACCGGAAACGCCCAGGCCCAGAAGGCGTATCTGCGTGTATTCGGACTCCATCTGCTGAACGATCACGTCGTGGCCCACCCAGGCGTAGAATCCGGGAATCACCGGCCACAGGGCGATGCCGACGAGCCCGCACACCATGCTCAGCCAGACACCCTGCCAGCCGTACGCCGAGCAGTCGCGCAGCCGGCCGACGCCCAGCGATTGGCTTACAACGGTGGTAACGCAGACCATCATGCCCAGGCAGAAGCCGAATACGCTGAAGTAGACCAACCCGGCGGAAGACACCGCGGCTTGGGCTTCCGGCCCGAGCGTCGAGACGATGGCGAAGTCCACGAAGCTCGCCAGACTCTCGGCCGCGGTAGAGGCGACGTTCGGCAGCGCGAGAGCCAGCAGCATGCGCAGGTCCGTCCGCCAACTCACATTTGGGCGGGCAGGGGGGCTTCGCAGGACAGGAGTTTCGGCATAGGTGCTCATGTTTCGAGGTAGTAAATACGCCCCCCTCAACGAGCTTCAACGCTCACCCAATGAGCGTCGAAGCTTCCCCAAACGAGCGTCGAAGCTTCCCCCAACGAGCGTCGAAGCTTTCCCCAACGAGCCCCAAGCGCGAGCGCGGGGAGCTTCGCGATGCAGCCATCGTCACAGGTGTCTGCGGTTCGCTATTGTACGTCGCTTGCGCTCCG
>JAAYDF010000001.1 GCA_012729395.1 Phycisphaerae bacterium | reverse complement strand
GCCGCCTCCTGTGTACGCACGCCCTGATCCAGCCGCCTCCTGCGTACGCACGCCCTGAGGCAAGCGACCAAGCGTTCATCGCAGTGTAACCGGTCCTGCCAGCATATCAGTGCTTACACCCTGGGCATGTGGATTATTATCGGCAGGCAATGCCAAGAAGAGACAGTGCGGTTCCTCCCCGGTGGAGCCATCCGCTGGGGGGTGTGGCCAGTGGTCGCCGCCAGATATCCTGTGACACCGCTTTGGCCAGCGTGAGACGCCCTGGCCCGCACCGGCGAGACGCCCACCACGGCGGGCAGGCCCGTGCCACACCTTAAGATGCGGGCTGTGTGGCGGGCTACACTACGATTCGTTTGGGTGTAGCTCGCTGGGCGCCTGGTTCCTGGGGCAAAATGGCGAATGCCCAACCCCAAGGACCAATCAATGACCAAGCCCGAAGCCAGAACGCCAACCGCGGGCGGGGACGTCCGTCATTGGTCATTGGGGTTTCGCCATGGGTCATTCCGCCGGCGGATGGCGAATGACGCCCGATTCGTTTGCGGGTTCTCAACAGGCAGGTCCGGACGCGAAACAGACTCGTCGCCAACCTGGCAACTGGAGGGTGGAAAGAGGCGGTCACCGATCTCGGAGACGTGAAGCTTCTTGTCTCACGTGCCCAGCTTAGTCCTGAGTTTACACCGTCCGTAACGCGTTCAGGTTGCACAGTGATTGGTGATAAGCCGTTCTACCCGCAACTCATCTCAGACAACATGCTGCTCGTGCTGCCGTTGCCAGAGCACACCAACCGCTATCCACGCACAGATCTCGGAGTTGTGGATCCGCAGAGGTGCTCGCACTTTGCAGGTACGACAGCAACGCAGGAAGATCACCTGCGACGGTCGATAAGCTTGATCCGGGGTAGACGAGGGCTGGCCGCTACAAGGTTTAACCCTCCGAGAGGATAATCCGCGCGTCGGCCACCATCGCTCCGCTGCCTTGGGGGTAGACGATCAGCGGGTTGATATCCAGTTCCTTGATGCGGGGGTGGTCGGTGACCAGTTGGGACAGTCTCATCAGGCATTCGCCGATGGCGGGTTGATCCGACGGCGGCTCGCCGCGGACGCCTTCGAGGAGCCGATGGGAGCGGATGGAGCGGATCATCTCGCCGGCCACGTTCTCGCGGATGGGCGCCAACCGGAAGGAGACATCGCGCAGCGCCTCGGTGTAGATGCCGCCCAACCCGAACATCAACAGCGGTCCAAACCGCGCGTCGCGGGTCATACCCAAGATGATTTCCTTGCCCGGTTGCAGCATTTTCTGGACAAGGACGCCCCAGATTTCGATGTCCGCACCCAGTTTCTCGCGAACCGAAGCGACCATGGTGTCAAAGGCTTCCCGGACCGCTCCCTCGTCCCTCAGGTTGAGCTTCACGCCGCCGACGTCGGTCTTGTGGAGAATCTTGGGCCCGGCGATTTTGAGGACCACGGGATAGCCCATCTGGGCGGCGGCGGCGGCGGCCTCGTCGGCGGACTGGGCCAGCTTGTACGGCACGATGGGGAACCCGCAGGCCTGCAGGACATTGAGAGCCCGGACCTCGACAAGCTGCGACCGGCCAGCCGCCAGTTCCTCGTCAAACAGCCGATCTACGGTCTCGCGGTCCATCTCGAAACGCCGGTACTCGGCGATCGGGGAGCGAATCCACTCGGCAAATCGGGCCTTAGCGGCCAAGGAACGCATCGCGTTCTCGGGAAACTGGTAGGTGGGTACGCCATTGGCCTTGAGGACCACGACGCCCGGCTGGACATCGGACTCACCCATCATGCAGGCGACGATGGGCTTGTCGCAGTAGTGCTGCGACTCGGAGACCACTTCTCCAATCTCCTTGGAGTTGGTCATCGCCTGGGGAGTGACCAGCACCAGGATCTGATCGACGTCTTCATCTGAAGAGACGGCATCAAGTGCCGAGCGATAGCGGTCGTGGCGGGCATCTCCGATCACGTCGACTGGATTCTTCAGGCTCCCCGTGGGAGGCATCTGAAACTTGAGGGACTTGATCGTGTAATCATGGAAGCGGGCAAGCTTGAGTCCGTAGCGGATGCAGGCGTCGGTAGCCATGATGCCCGGGCCGCCGGCGTTGGTGACGATGGCCGTTCGCCGACCGGCGGGCAGTGTGGGCTCCGCGAAGACTTCGGCATAATCAAACAACTCCTCGACGCTCTCGACGCGAATGACGCCGGCCTGGGAGAAGATGGCGTCGTAGACCTCATCCGAGCCGGCCAGCGACCCGGTGTGCGAGGCGGCCGCCGCAGCCCCTTCCTGCGTCCGACCGGTCTTGATCGCAAGAATGGGCTTGGGGTTGCGCCCGTGGGTGATGGCGTGGGCGGTCTCGACGAAGGTCTGTCCGGAGGATAGATCCTCGACGTACATGAGGATGACCTTGGTCGCCGGATCGGCGGCCAGCGAGCGCAGCAGGTCGACCTCGTTGATGTCCGCCTTGTTCCCGAAGCTCACGAATCGGGAGAAACCGATGCCGCGACCATTGGCATAATCGAGGAGGGCGGCGGCGAGGGCTCCGCTCTGCGAGATGAGCCCCATGCAGCCGGCCACGGGCATGCGTCCACCGAACGCGGCATTCATCAGCACGTCCGGAGCAGTATTGATGAGACCGAGGCAGTTGGGCCCGAGGATCGAGAGTCCGCGCTCACGGGCGATGGCCTTGAGCCGGTTTTCCCGCTCGACACCATCGCCGCCGATTTCCTTGAAACCCGCGGAGATGACCACGAAATGTTTCGTGCCTTTGTCCGCCGCCTCCTGCACCACTTTTTCGACGGCCGGCGCGGGAATGATGAGCACGGCAAGGTCCACGTGGTCGTCAATGGCCGAGATGCTCGGCACGCACCGGATGCCCATGATGCTCTTGGTCTTCGGGTTCACCGGGTAAATGACACCGGCGTAAGAACCCTGGATGAGGTTCCGAAGGATCTCGCTGCCCGCGGTACCGCCGCGGCGTGAGGCGCCGACGACGGCGATGGACTGAGGAGCAAAAAGGGGCTCTAGGTCCCGAGCGGCCGAGCTATCGGACACACTCGTTGACGCGGCGGAACCACTGTTCTTGTTCTTCCTGGCATTTGCGGAGGCACTTCGGGCCATGGACCAGACTCCTGAAAGTTTTCATGCACTCGCGGTCATGCTTGGCACCGGGGCCTATCCACGTGGCCAAACACGCAGTCAAGTTTGCCGGCGACGGCCGCGAGGGACCGTCACCACGGACAGCGGCCCATGCCGCTACGGTTTATCGACGGCTGGGGCTCGCTCCATCTGCTCAAGGTACTGGTGGATCACGTCGCGTACGGTGGACATCGAGATCCCATACTCCTGCCGCAAGCGGGCCAGGCGTGTCTCAGCGGATACGGTTTCCGGCACACGGAGCCGCTTAAGAAGCACCGCGACGGGAATACCGTACTGCTTTTCGATCTCGGCCAGCGTCTGGGAACCCCAGCCTTGCCCAGCTCCTTTCCCATGACCAGCGTCCCCTTCCTCGTGGTCACCGGGCGTGTCATGGTCGTCGAGCGTGACACGATCAGGGCGGTTGCCATGATAACCGGGGCTCGATGTTTTTGCCAGTTCGTCCACGCGTAAAAGCGCCGTCCAGACCCCCAAGCCGAACAACGCGGAGACCCCGGCTAAAAACGCCACCCCACACGCGATGCGCAGGCCTGGACGTCGCTTCTCCGCCTTCCGCTCGCCCCGCACGAACAGTCGGCCGGTCACGTCGCAGACCCAATCCCAATGCAAGCCGACATGGAGCACAACAAGCCCGATGGTCACGAAGACCAGTTGATAATGGACGTCGCCCCATTCGTGACGGCCCTTGCCCCACAGCAGTAATGCGTGTCGCCCGGAGCCGGCCGGCAAAACAAAACGGATCACCACCCCGGTCCAGAGCATGCCCAGCATGGCCAGCAGCAGCAGGAGATCCACAAGGTAGTTGATTGTGCTGCGGCGCACGCCCTTGCACCCCTTTGTGTTTCTGTCCTTGCTTGAGAAAGTTCACCACGAACAGTTCAGGGTGATCGTTCACACCGGCGAGTCGGGTTCGCCGCAACCGTCGGCCGGGTCCACTGTCGAGCCACCGTTTCCTGCAGCCGGTACCCCAGACGGGCCGGCGTGGCCTGATCCGGGTACCCGAGGCGGGAATACGCGGCAGTGTATTCATGGATCGGCAGATTGGGGCTCGGCGTACAGGTCATCCTGCAACTGCCGTCCTCCACCTCATACACCAAGGCAAGCCGACGGGCAACTACCCGGGCCGGCTTGGCCCGTGGGTCCGCATAACCCGATGAGTCGGTCCCCGCGCTGCGCCTGACCCAGCGGCCGTCATGGCGACGGGAAGGTCGCCGACCTGATATTGGGGCAAATACCCCTTGGTCGTATGCCACCATCCCCGCAGGTTGTGCCTCCGGCAAGAATCGTCGCTTGCCGACGGCGGTCGTGTTCGCACGCAGGCTGTGTCCGTCACATGGGATGATTGGTGCGGTATCTCCGCGATGCCACTGGCTGTGGATGCGGTCTGAATGTCGAACGAACGTGACGGCAAGCCGGAGCGATTGCGAGCACAACGATGTCGCGGGCGTGCATCGGCCCGGATCGCCCCCTCGCACACATGCGTTGTCGAGCCTCATCGGAGTCTCGTCGCAACGGCCGGCCCCCGTCGCGGCATGGCTTCCGCGACAGCAAAGCCGCCCCGAAGTCGCGTCGCACTACGACGATCGCACGCCTCGCGAAGAGACAATCCACATCGCATGGCCCGCTCACCGGCAGGCTGCTGTCAGCGTTCCGCGGCCGCTTATGCGCTCTGCCAACTCTGCAGAATGTGCATGTAGTTGGCCCGCTCGAAGGCTCTGGGGTCCGGACACTTGAGCAGACTCATGCTTCCCTGCATCTGCTTGAGCGACTCGTATTCATGCTTTTCGAGCCACTCGGCGACTTCCTGGCGAATCCGAGCCAAGTGACGCGGGCCGTTGGTCAGCAGGGCCGAGACCATCTGCACACTGCTGGCTCCGCACATTACCGCCTTGATGGCATCCAGGCTGGTGTGAACGCCGCCGGTCACCGCCAGGTCGGCCTGAAGCCGTCCCGCCAGGATAGCCAGCCAGCGCAGCCGCATGAGCAACGCCCCGGAGTTCGACAGGGTCAGATCGGAAACCACTTCGAGATCCTCGACGTTGATGTCCGGCTGATAGAACCGGTTGAAGAGCACCAGCCCGTCCACCTTGACCGCGTCGAGCCGCTTGGCCACGTTGGGCAGCGAGCCGTAGAACGGCGAGAGTTTCACCGCCACGGGCACGGTTGCCGCCTTTTTGACCGCGGCCACCATATCCACGGTACGTTGCACGACCGTCTCGCCGGTCTCGTCGGGATCGGTCGCCACATGGTAGACGTTCAGTTCCAAGGCGTCAGCGCCGGCCTCCTGCATTTGCCGGGCATAGTCCAACCAGCCCCCCCGGGTCACGCCGTTCAGTGAAGCGATGACAGGGATGCTGACCGCCTGCTTGATCTTGCGGATCTGTTCGAGGTACTCATCGGGGCCCAAGACGAAATCGTCGGGGGTCGGCAGGTACGAGAGGGCCTCGGCAAACGACTCGGCCGGACCGTCCATCGACTGGGCGGTGGCCAGCCCCTCGGCAATGAGCTGCTCTTCGAACAGGGAGCGCATGATGATGGCGGACGCGCCGGCGTCTTCCAGCTTGCGCACGCTGTCCATATTGTCGGCCAGTGGAGAGGCACCCGGCATGAAGGGGTGCGGCAGGTTGAAACCCAGATAGCTTGTAGAAAGATCCATGAACGGGACCTCCGCGTGATCGAGCCTCGTGTTGTGCGATTGCTCGCGTTAATCGTCCTCACTGCCCGCAAGCCGCCGCCTGACCGCTGGCGACTCGCGGGGCCTAGAACTCACCTCAGGCGTTTTGCTCATCCGCACCGGCCGGCTTGGCGCCGTTGCCCTTGGGCACGGTCAGCTTGGCCATATGGTCATAGAGTGCCACTCGCCGAACTGAGGCTTCCGCGGCCAGTATCGACAACTGCCGGAATCGCTCCGGATTCATCTTCTCGACCATGCGGAAGCGGGTCTCATTTCGCATGTACTCGCCGACCGAGGCCTTGCCCGGTGCCGAGTCGAGCACCAGAGGCGGCTCGCCCTGGGCCACGCGCCGCGGGTCGTAGCGGTACAACGGCCAGATGCCGCTGTTGACCGCCAACTCCTGCTGGCTGAGCCCGAACGACAGGTCGTATCCGTGAGCGATGCAGTGGCTGTAAGCGATGATCAGCGACGGGCCGCGGTAAGACTCGGCCTCCAGGAAAGCCTGGACGGTATGGTTGTCCTTGGCCCCGAAGGCCACGCTGGCCACATACACATGCCCGTAATTCATCGCCATCAAGCCGAGATCTTTCTTGCCCACGGACTTGCCCGCGGCGGCGAACTTGGCGGCTGCTCCGATCGGCGTGGACTTCGACGCCTGGCCACCGGTGTTCGAGTAGACCTCTGTATCCAACACCAGCACGTTCACATCGCGCTGCATGGAGAACACATGGTCCAACCCGCCGTACCCGATGTCATAGGCCCAGCCATCGCCGCCGAGCATCCACACGCTCTTCTTGACCAGGTAGTCGGCCAGCAGATCGAGCCTGCGGGCCTCGGGCGAGTCGATGCCGGCCAGTTTCTTCTTCAGGGCGGCGACGCGCTCGCGCTGAGCACGCAGCCCCGCCTCACTGGTCTGGTCAGCGGAGAGCAACTCGGCGACGAGGTTGTCGCCGATTTGCGATCCAAGTTTCGCCACCAGCTCGCCCGCCTGCTCGATGTGCTTATCGACCGCCAGGCGGAAGCCGAAGCCGAACTCCGCGTTATCCTCGAACAGCGAGTTATTCCACGCAGGCCCTCGGCCGCTGTCGTCCTTGCAGTAAGGTGTGGTCGGCAGGTTTGCGCCGTAGATCGATGAACACCCGGTCGCGTTACCGATCAACAGCCGGTCTCCGAAGAGCTGGCTCAGTAGCTTGACGTAAGGTGTCTCGCCGCAGCCGGCACACGCGCCCGAGTACTCGAACAGCGGGCGGAAGAACTGCGACATCTTGACGTTGATCCGCTCGATGCTCGCACGGTCCGGGTCGGGCAAAGCAAGGAAGAAGCTGTAATTGGCCTGCTCGCGTTCCCGGATGGGGAGCTGCGGCTCCATGTTGATGGCCTTGTGCTTGGGATTGGCCTTATCCTTGGCCGGGCACACGTTCACGCACAGTTTGCATCCGGTGCAATCCTCCGGAGCAACCTGGATGGTGAACTTGAGCCCCTTGTACTCGCGGCCCTTGTAGTCGATCGACCGGAACGACTCGGGAGCCTCGCCGAGCAGCGACGGGTCGTAGACCTTGGATCGGATGGCCGCGTGCGGACAGACCAAGGCGCACTTGTTGCACTGGATACACACCGCGGGATCCCAGATGGGAATGTCCAAGGCGATGTTGCGTTTTTCGTACTGGGTGGTCGCCGTCTCAAAGGTGCCGTCCACCGGGAACGCGCTGACCGGCAACAGGTCGCCCTTGAAGGCCATCATCGGAGCGACCAGGTTCTTGACGAACTCCGGCGCATCCTGGGCCACGATCGGCAATTGGTGCATGGTTGCCGTCGGTTTGGCTGGCACCTTCACCTCGTGCAAGTGGGACAACGTCTCGTCCACCGCGGCGAAGTTTCGCTTGACGACCTCCTCGCCCTTCTTGCCGTAGGTCTTCTGGATGGTGCCCTTGATCTTGGCGATGGCCTCCTCGCGTTCCAGCACGCCCGAGATCGCGAAGAAACAGGTCTGCATGATCGTGTTCACCCGCGTGCCCATGCCGGTGTCCTTGGCCACCTGGTAGCCGTCGATCACGAAGAACCGCAGCTTCTTGGCGATGATCTGCTCCTGAATCTCGTAGGGCAGGTGATCCCAGACTTCGTCGGCGCTGTAAGGCGAGTTGAGCAGGAAGACGGCCCCGGGAGCCGCGTAGCTGAGCACGTCGTATTTCTCGATGAACACGAACTGGTGACAAGCGACGAAGCTGGCCTTGCTGATGAGGTACGGCGGGCGGATGTACCGCGGGCCGAACCGCAGGTGCGAGATGGTCATGGCCCCGGACTTCTTGGAGTCGTATACGAAATAGCCCTGGGCGTGATTGTCCGTCTCCTCACCGATGATCTTGATCGAGTTCTTGTTGGCCCCGACGGTCCCGTCGGCCCCGAGCCCGAAGAAGACCGCCCGGACCGTGTCTTTGCCCTCGATATCGAACGAGTCGTCGACTTCGAGCGAGAGATGGGTCACGTCGTCGATGATACCCACGGTGAAGTGCTGCTTGGGCGACTTCTTGCTCAGCTCATCAAGGACGGCCTTGACCATAGCCGGGGTGAACTCTTTGCTCGACAATCCATATCGGCCGGCGATCACCCGCGGGTCCTGAGCGAACGGCAGATTGCCGGTGAACTTGGCCTCGCTGAAAGCACCCAGCACGTCGAGATACAGCGGTTCGCCGAGGGCACCCGGCTCCTTGGTGCGATCCAAAACGGCGATCGCCTTGGTAGTCTTGGGCAAGGAAGCCACGAAGTGACTCAGGGAGAACGGGCGATAGAGCCGCACCTTGAGCAGCCCCACCTTCTCGCCCTGAGCGACCAAGTGCTCGACCGTCTCGTGGGCGGTCTCCGCACCCGAGCCCATCATGATGATGACCCGCTCGGCGTCCGGCGCTCCGACGTAGTCGAACAGGCGGTAGGCACGTCCGACACGGGCGGCGAACTGATCCATCACCTCTTGCACAATGCCCGGGCAGACATCGTAGAAACGGTTGCACGCCTCGCGGGCCTGGAAGAAGACGTCCGGGTTCTGGGCCGTGCCGCGAAGTCGCGGGCGGTCTGGAGTCAGAGCCCGCTCGCGATGGGCCTTAACCGCGTCGTTGCTGATCATGTGGTGCAGGTCTTCGTCGGAGAGCATCATAATCTTCGACACTTCGTGCGAGGTACGGAACCCGTCGAAGAAGTGCAGGAAGGGCACGCGGCTGCGAAGCGTGGCGGCCTGCCCGATGCAGGCCATGTCGTGGGCTTCCTGAACCGACCCCGAGCACAGCAGGGCGAAGCCCGTCTGCCGGCAGGCCATCACGTCGGAGTGGTCGCCGAAAATCGACAGGGCGTGCGTGGCCAGCGTGCGCGCGGTGACGTGCATGCAGAAGGCGGTCAGCTCGCCGGCGATCTTGTACATATTGGGGATCATCAGCAGCAGACCCTGGGAGGCGGTGAAGGTGGTGGTGAGGGCCCCGGCCTGCAAAGCACCGTGAACGGCGCCGGAGGCCCCGCCTTCGGACTGCATCTCGGTCACCTGGGGTACGGTGCCCCAGATATTGCGCATCTGTCGCGACGCCCATTCATCCGAAAACTCACCCATCGGTGAAGAAGGGGTAATGGGGTAGATCGCGATCACTTCGTTGGTGCGGTAGGCCACGGAAGCGGCGGCCTCGTTCCCATCCAGGGTCATGATTCTCTGGGCCTGAGCCATTTGATTCGTTCTCCTGTCGTCCGGCGCCCCGTCTACGACCGACGGCCGACCGGGGGCGCGTGGTATCGTCCCGGCTACAGTTCGGATGGTACCCGCCTCCCGTGCGTCCCCCCGAGGCGGGCGTTCGGGTGCTACCATCGTTGCGGCAAGTCAGGTGGGCATTGTGCCACGAGGTCGCCCCGCTGGCAAGCCGCCCAGGCGATTTTTGGGGTGTCTGCTTGCGGGCCCCGTCGCGACGACCGTTCGGCCGTGCCTGAACGCCACAGGCTGACAAGCGACCATTGGCGTCGCTGAGAATGAGTCCTATTCGCAAGGAGTGACCAAGCCGCAAGCGTGAGTTGCCTGCAAGTATGGATCTGCTGAACGCAGCCGGAAGGGTAAGGACAGACATTCTTCGTCCTGCCAACGATTCAGCACACAGCGGCCACAATCAGAGCCGCGACCGCAAGGGAGCGGTTCCTTACCGCAGCGGAACCGCATCCCTTACGGTCGCGACTCTGCTTATCGTTCTCGGCCCGGACAAGACGCTCCGCACCCCCGCGCTCGCGCTTGGGGCGCGTTGGTGGCGATGACGATTCGGGCTCGTTGGCGACGCTGACTCCGCCGGTCGCCACGGGGGGCGACCGCTACGGCGGCTCTGTTGGGATCTTGTGTCTGGGATGCTCACAGTAGGCCGTGCTTATCGAGTCGGTAGCGGAAGGCGTCGCGTGAGAGGTGCAGCAGTTTGGCGGCACGGGTCTGGTTGCCGTCGGCCAGAGCCAGGGCCTGCCGCAGGAGTTTGTGTTCGAGCCGCTGGAAATCCAGGCCGACGATCGGCAGGTTAAGGCCCGCCAAGTCGTCTTCCTCCATGGCGGCCGAACCGCCCTTGCCGAGCACGATATCGGCCGGCGTCAGCTCATCGCCCTTGCACAGGAGTACCGCCCGCTCCATGACGTTGCGCAACTCGCGGACGTTGCCAGGCCAGGCGTACTGCCGCAGCTTGTCGTACACCGCCTTATCGATACGGCACACGGGCTTCTTGAACTCGCGGGCGTACTGGGCGGCGAAGTGATCGGCCAGGAGGCAGACATCATCCCCTCGCTCGCGAAGCGGAGGCAGGTAGATCGGCAGCACGTTGAGCCGGTACATCAGGTCTTGTCGGAACTTGCCCAAGACAATGGCCTTCTCGATGTTGCGGTTGGTGGCGGCGATGACCCGCACGTCAACGCGGATCTCGTGCGTTCCGCCGACGCGACGGAACCAGCGGTTTTCGAGGAAATGGAGCAGCTTGGCCTGAAGCGAAGGGGGCATGTCGCCCACCTCGTCGAGGAATACGGTGCCCCCGCTGGCCAACTCGAACAGCCCTTTTTTCTGCAATCGGGCGTCGGTGAAGGACCCCTTCTCGTGCCCGAACAGCTCGCTCTCCAGCAGCGTCTCCGAGATGGCTGTGCAGGTAATGGTCATGAACGGCCGTGTGGCCCGCTCGGAGTTATGGTGGATCACTCCCGCCACGAGGTCTTTGCCCGTACCCGTCTCGCCGCGGAGGAAGACCGTCGAGGAGGCGCTGGCCGAGACTCCCCGGATCAGATCGAACAGGGCCAACATGCCCGGATGCTCACCAAGAATGCGGTCGAATCCATACTCGCGATCGAGCCGGCGGCGCAATCGGCGAACCTCGCGGCGCAGCTTGGTCGTCTCCAAAGCCTGGTCCACGGTGAGCAGGAGCTGCTCCATCTGGAACGGTTTGGCCAGGTAGTCATAGGCTCCCAGCTTGATGGCCTCGACGGCGTCCTCGACGTTGCCATAGGCGGTGATCATGATGACCACGGCGTCGGGGTCCGAGGCCCGAACATGGCGGAGGATGTCGAGGCCGGTCTCGTCCGGCAGGCGATGATCGAGCAGGATGAGATCGAAGGAAGCCTCCGCAAGCCGGTCACGGGCCTCGGCGCCGGTCTCGGCCTCGGTGACGTGGTACTGCCTTTCCTCGAACTTCTGGCGCAGCGACCAGCGGATCAGGCTCTCATCCTCAACGATCAAGACGCGGATCATCATGCGGATCACTCTCCCGGCAGCACTGTAGGTATGAACTTCTTGCGGTCGCTTGCCACGGGAAACTGGACCGTGACGCGCGTACCTTGCCCCTCGCGGCTTTCCAGGTCGATGCTGCCGCCGTGTGCCTCGACGATCCGGCGACAGATCGGCAAGCCCAGCCCTGTCCCCTTGGCCCGCGTCGTGAAAAACGGCTCGAAGGCCAGCTTGCGGATCGCCTGATTCATGCCGTGGCCGTGATCCACCACCGCCACCTGTGCACAATCCGCCGTTCGTGACAACTCGATCATGATTCGACCGTCTCGGGGTGAAGCGTGAGCGGCGTTGAACAGCAGGTTCATCATCAGGTCCTCGATCTGGCCGGCGTCCGCCATGATGATCGGTGCGTCGGCGACGGGGCGCACGCGAACCTCGATGCCCCGCATGATCGGGGCTTGGCGGATCACGCTCAGCGCTTGATCGACCAGGGCCGACAGGTCGCAGGGGACCAACTGCGGCGAGGGCGGCCGGGCGTAGACCAGCAGATCCTTGACCGCCGCGTCGAGACGATTGATCTGGACGGTGATCTCTCGCATGACGTCGCGTCGCGGGTCGTCGGGCTCCATCGCGTCGCGGAGGACCTGGATCGCGCCGCTGATGCCCGCCAGCGGGTTCCTGATCGCGTGAGCCAGCGATGCCGCCGCCTGCCCCAGGGTAGCGAGGTGTTCGGACCGGGTGAGGCGTTCCTCGGCGACGGATCGTTCCTCGCTACGCACTTGGGTGGCGTAGCATTCCTGGTACGCCTCCATCAGTCGGGCGGCCTGGAGGGTGAGAAGCTTGTGCAGCGAGGAGAGTCTGTCTGCGGGCTCGGCGACCTCGGCCGCCTCGACGGTCTGTCGAATCTCCTGCCAGAGGATTTCGAGGCCGACGAGTACGTGCTCTTGGGCGATGCCGGCCCGCACATGGGCGACGCCGGCCGCCGTCGGCGGTGTGCCGCGCTCGGCTGCCAGGGGATGATTCACAAGCCCCCGCAACCAGTCCGCCTGCACCCGCCGCAGCCGTGCGAGCTGATCCGGTCTGCCGCTGAGAACCCGGCGCACCTGCGGTATCGCCAGCAGCCGGTCGTGAAACCGGGCGACGATCGCCTCCGCCTCCCCATCCAGCACCACGGCTAACGCACGCACATTGGCTTCATCGCGGGTGCCGAACCCGATACACCGCCAGACATCTTCACCGGCCAAGGAGGGCATGGCGGCCATTATAGCATTGAGCCGCCCGCCTGCCGCGTGTATACAATGTCGTTATACGCACCGCGACCCGTGGCGGGATGAGCGAGCGGGCGACAAGATCGAGACCGCAGGCCCTGGGCAAGCCTGTCAGGCCCAAGGATGACCCCTGTGCGAGGTGACGTGATGAGCGAGCTCAACAAACAGATCGAGGCTCGACTGCGGACGCGGTTCGCTCAACTCCGGGCGGAGGCCGGTACCAAGCTGCCCGACAACTTCTTCCAGCCAGTGTTCGATCATCTCGACGAACTGGTCGATGTGGTGGCCAGCCTGCAGGACTACTCGACCGAGCCGTACATGGATAAGGTGCGGCAAGTGATCTGCACGCAGTGTCTGGCCAGCCCCGACGGCCGATGCGTTCGCCGTGATGCTCATGCCTGCGGGCTGGATGTCTACTTTCCCATCATCGTCGGGGTGATCGAGCAGGCCCTGCGAGCCGACCCCGGTTTGCCCGCCTGACGCCCAGCCCCCCGCACATAGCCAGCCAGCCGCGATATCAAAACCGTGACCGTTCACCGGGCTCCGTGTGTCGCGGTAACTCAACCGCGCTGCCGACCGGCGGAATCTCGAATGACTTGAACCACCAAGACACAAAGACACCAAGAGGAATGATTCATCGAGAATCGAGCGTACGACTGCTTGACCAAGCTGCATTCTGCGTGTCTTGGTGCCTTGGTGGTTCAACTCGTGAACGGCTACTCAGAACCGTTGCACCCACACATACCAACCGCCGTCCAGGGCATCATAGTGATCGACACTTGAGCCGGCCGGCAAGCCGTCGGGAGAGTAGGCGAAACCGTACCTATCGATGAATCCCGCCCCGGCAACGAAGAATCGAATCGTGCCGTCGATGCGCTCGATGGTTGAGGTCTGGTAGATACCGATCCGCCGATTGGGGATCGTCGCGCCGGGTGGAAGTGCGGCCACCTCGGCCGCGAAGCGATCCAACGCGGGCTTGTGGAGCTTGAACATCGACGCCGGGCCGGCGTCGCTCCTCGCCAAGAGCACCGCCAGCACGGACGCGACCGGGATGACAATCCACCACCGATTAACGTCTCTCCCGAACCTATGACCGTAATACACACGCACGACACAGAACATGACCACCCTTACGCAGAAGAGGGCCCACGCTGCACGCCAACCCAGAAGACTCACGAAGAACAGCGAGAAATATCCACCGGGCACGCTGAAGGCCAGCATACTGAGCAACAACAGGATGACCCCCAGCGCACCGAACGGCCAACCTAGCGGGTGATAGAGAAACCGGACAATCGGCCCCATCGGCCTGCCGCGGACGAAGGTCTGCGCGTCGATCGGATCGAAGCCCTTGCCGCACTCCGGGCAACGCGGCCCGGGCAAACTCCTCAGCGCATACCCGCAGGTAAGGCAATACACATCGTCGGGAGGTTTCATGCTCTCGGTGGCCATGGTCGTGGACACCCCGGGGCTTTAGCGCTCGTTGGCGGTCAGGCCAGGCCACTCGTCGGTGCGGAACGGCGAGGCGGGCAGCCCGGCACCGTTGACCAAGTTGTCGTCGGGCACGTCGGCCCAGGCGTAGCGGACCGCGACGGGATGGGCGACCTTCTCGCTGCGGACGACGACCGTGTCGCCGTCGATGGCCGCGACGGCCTCGATGAACTCCTGGTCCTCGCCGGCGATGGCGAAGCCTTTGAGCGGGCCTTCGCCCCGGACCGCCAAGCCGCCGTCGGTGTGCTTGAAGCGGATGCGGATCTTATCGCCTTCGACCGCCATCGCGGCGTACATCGGGCCGGAGTACGGGATCTTCTCGCCGTGCACCAGCGCCCGGGCGGCGAGAGCAAGTCGACGGCCCACCTCCTGCTTGTTACGCGGGTGGATGTCCTTGGGGTCGCCAATGTCCGTGGTCACGGCCATGCCCGTCGCGGGCAGGGCGAGGGTCATGGTCTGGGCTTCTCGCAGCTCGGCCCACGTGCTGCGGTAGGGCTGCCTCTGGCCGGCCTCCCAACTCGATAGCTGCACGAAGAGGAACGGGAAGTCGCCCTGGCCCCACGCCTTTCGCCACGCACCGATCATCGCGGGAAACAGCTTGCGGTACTGGTACGCGTACCGGGCGTTGCTTTCGCCCTGGTACCAGATGGCCCCGCGGATGGCGTAGGGAACCAGCGGATGGATCATGCCGTTGTAGAGCACTGCCGGGCGCTGGTTGCTCTTGAGCAGGTCCTCAAGACGCGGAGCGGGGCGACCGCCGGGAGCCTGCTGCGAAGCGGGCTGCGTGGCGGCCGCGCGGGCGGCGGCGATTCGCTGCCCCCAGCGGGTCAGGATCGGCTTGAAATCGCCATCCGCCTCGAGCACCGGTCGCGGGGTCCACGACTCGGCCGGCGTGCCCCCGACCGAGCTGTCGATCAGACCGATCGGCACGCCCAGTGCCTTGTGCATCTCGCGGCCGAAGAAGTACCCCACTGCCGAGAATGCCTTGGCCGTCTCGGGGGTACAGACCTGCCATTGTCGGTCGATATTGGTCTGCGGCTCGTCGAACGGGCGGCGGGCCACCTCGAGCAGGCGAATCTTCGGCAAGTCGGCCGAGGCGATCTCCCGCTCAGGCTCCAGGGCCCTCTCCAGCGGCCAGGCCATGTTCGACTGCCCCGAGCAGACCCAGACTTCGCCCACCAGCACGTCGTTGATGGTCAGCGTATTTCGCCCGGCGATGGTCATTTGGTGCGGCCCGCCGACCGGCAACGCCGCCAATCGCACCTGCCAATGCCCCTGGGCATCCGTTTGGGCCGAGACGGACTGGCCCGCCATCGTCACGGTGACCTTCTCGCCCGCCTCGGCGGTTCCCCACACCGGCACCGACTGGTCCCGCTGCACCACCATGTGGTCGCTGAACAGACCCTGGACCGCGACGTCCGCCTGCACGCCGCTGGCCGCGAGAACCACAACCATCCCGACCACATACGCGAAACGACGACTTGTCATCCTGCGACTCCTCTGCTTGGCCTGCTGAGCAAAAGCCGATCCATGCGGCACACCTGTCCCGACAGACGATCGCCCCACCGGCAATGCGTCGGGCACGGGACCCCCAAACCCACCGGCACTGCACTATGGATCCCGAAGCGTACGTCTGATCCGGCGGCCATGCAACGTGCGCGGACGGTTGCGGAATATCGCCGCGGGCACGACAGAATCGGCGGGGGCCGTTACCCGGACCAAGGCAACTTGTTGCTGTTCGTCCCCCACGCCGGACACATCCATCAACAAGTTGACTCGGTCCTCAGCGAATCGGCACCCCGCCGACTCTGTCGCGAACCCGAGTATCGCCGCGGCAAGCGATCATGGGGATGGGCTGACACACACGCTACAGCCGGATCCGGACAAGACGGACG
>JAAYDF010000074.1 GCA_012729395.1 Phycisphaerae bacterium | reverse complement strand
CTTGGCTGTTCGTAGTGTGCCCGTCAGGGCATCGTTTCGTATCGGATGATAACGCCTTACGGCGTCACTACGAACGACCATCCCCCCATCGCAGGGGCAAGGTATGCCTCGCCCGGGCGACGCATGCCTCGCCCCTACAGGCGACCAACCCCCCGCCCATACCAGGGAGTCTTCACATACACCTGCGTGCCACGTGCCACGAACAGGGGTGTGTGTTGGCACGTGGCAGGGCAAAACGCCATGCGAGCCAACACAAACAGCCTCCGCCTGAGGACCCAGCCGCATCCCCAAACGGAGGCTGTCGTTGCGATCAGATGTCTTTCCTGCGCGAAGCGCTGGCCCTTAGGCCGACTTCCGCCGACGCAGCTTCATCCCGGCCGCACTGAGGCCCAACACACCCAGCAACGCCGCACCCGGAACCGGAACGCGCGCGACCGTACCGTAAAGGATCGAATGGTCCAGCCCAATGTTGGCCGTTCCCAGAGGGTTGTGCACTACCACCGTCACGGCGAGTTGACCGTTGTCATTCAACAAGCCAAGATCGGCGATCACATTATGCGTGTGTTGCCCATCATCCTGCTCGCCGATTTCGATCCATCCGCTACCATCGTAGGCAAAACGCACGAACTCGCGATTGTCATACCAACTTTGGTGGCCATCAGGATCCAATAGCTCGAAACCGAGCGAGCCTATATCGGCATTCGTGAAATCGAGGTTGAGCCACGCGCCTGTGACCAGGTAATCGTCCGGAACATCGAATTCGCTGATCGCATGGGTGTAGTTCAAGGGATTATCCTCGTCAATCCACACAGAGTCAAACTCGCCTAAGTTCTGGGTAGCCCCTGCCGCCTGGCCGTCCAGCGTCCAGTATTCGATCCTGTCGACAAACTGATTCGGCTGGTTGTCATAGTCGTCCCAGAAATCGGCGGAAGCGGTTGCGGCGGTGAGGGCCAGAAGGGCGGCCACGACGAGTGCAATGCTGCGTTTCTTCATGGTACTTGCTCCTTCTATTGTGAGAATCTGTCATGATCCGATTGCTCGCCGCTCGGGGGAGCGGAGAGCTGGTGTCTGCGACGGCCGCCCGGCAGGTGGGTTGGGCCGTCAGGGCTCATGACAGGCTCGGAGGGGCCCGGCAGGCAAGTACGGCAGCGATGAATTGCGAAGTGCGCACCAGGGCGGGTATCGTACCCCGGTCGTAGAGCGGCATGAGACGGTCGGGCATCAGGTCCGGCTGGACGAAGCAGACCGCCACATGACAGTAGGCATCGGGCCCCACAGCATGGCTGTAGCCGATCTGCGGCGGAGCACCGCTGTGGTACCATTCGGGGATAAAGCCGAGCGAGGAGCGGCGCACCCAGTGGCCCGAGCGGAACAGACCCAGGCCGATGAGAGTGTACAGACAAAGATCGAGGCTGCCGCGACCGTCCTTCAGAACAATGGCTTGTTCTGATTCCGTCGTCCCATCGACAGCGGCCTGCGGCTCCCCGGCAAAGCCGTCCGCCTGCGAGCGCAGATCGGCGGGCGTGGGGACCTGATCGGACAGGCCAAACAGGAGGATCTCGCGGTATTCGGCTTCGCCAAGGGTATAGGCCTCGCCCGTCGAGGTCGTCTCTGCGGGTGAAACGGCCGCCAGATCGGCGCGTGCACCAGCCGCGACGACCAATGCCGCCGTAACCGCCAGGATTGTCCTCCGCACCTCAGCCATGAGATTG
>JAAYDF010000073.1 GCA_012729395.1 Phycisphaerae bacterium | reverse complement strand
GTGAGCACCGCCAGGCGGATCGTGCCGGCGGTGAGGAAGGCGTTCTTGATCGCCTCGAAACCGGCATCGCCCGGCTTCCAGAGCATCTCGAACTCGGCGGTGCATTCGCGCAGGGTCGGGGCGGTCGGCCGCACGCATTTCCGCTACACGCAGTACGTCAATCGCATGCACGGCCGCAGTGGGCACCTGTGGCAAAACCGCTTCTTCTCCTGCCCGCTCGACGAACCGCATCTGCACCAGGCCATGATTTACGTCGAACGCAATCCCGTCAAGGCTCGCCTCTGCCGTAAGCCGTGGCGATACCCGTGGTCGAGCGCCGCGTTGCATTGCGGCGAGAAGGCGAACAGCCTCATCCCGCTGACCGACTGGCCGCACTCGCCGACCGACTGGCGCGATAGGGTCTGCCAGGCCGACCCCGAACGTGATGAGTTGATCCGACTGCGTACGCAGACCGGCCGGCCCCTCGGCAGCGACAGCTTCCTGAGCAAAATCGAAACAACCCTCGGCCGCCGCCTCCGCCCCCTCCCCATTGGCCGACCGACTGTCCCTTTTATCCCCGTTCAAACAGCGGAAACGCGCTGTCTGAATTGTCTGGGCGAAGTGCCCGTTTCCTGGCGAAAGACGCGCGAGAAATGCAGAGGATCCCCAAAGCCAACACGACTGGCGATCTCGGCAATGGGCAGTTGCATTTTCCTGAGCAGCAATTTACTTTGCGCTATGCGAACGGTTTTCAGATACCGCATCGGGGTTGTGCCGACGTGGCGGCGAAAGAGCATCCCGAAGTAGTCATCGCTGAGTTGGACGGATTCGGCGATATTCTCCAGGGTCAGATCATGGCGCGCATAATGCTCGGTGATAAAGTCAATGCCGAGCCTCACCATGTCGAGTCGTTGGGGTTCGGGATTCTTCAGGGATTGAGCATTGTCCAAAAGAATAGCCAAAAGTTCCAGTAGAGCGGCCTTGATACGAAGCTGTCTTACCGGCGTAGAGTGTTCCTCGTCGGCAGGGTCATATGCGTTGGTTCCGGTGAGATAACCGGGATGGGGGTGTCCCGGGATCCGACATCGGCCTGCGAGCGTCTTAAAGGCCAGAAGCAGTCGTTCGGGATGAATCACCGGCATGGGACAGAACAACGGCGATTTTCCCATATAAGACAATTCGTCGATTCCCTCGATATTCAGAAACACGCACCACCCGCAATGATGAAGGCCCTCGGCTTTGGATGAGTAATTGCCGAAATGCACGTTGTGCAGGGTTACGGTGTTGGGGGATAACTGCACCGTCCTGTCACCAATGCGAAGATCGTTGTATTGTCCCGAGATGACAAAGGAGATTTCCAGATGCGGCGCCGGAGGGTTGTGGTATCGCCCGTAGCCCACGCGATCGGCAAAAGGGATGGGCGGCAAAGAGTTGCGATGTACCCAATTCGCCAGCTTGCTAAGCTGAGAATAGGTTTCGTCCATGTTTTCCAATCTTGTGTCCATAGACGTATTATCCGTGAATACTACAATCGGGCAAGATCTGATAGGGAGCATTTACATGATATTGTGGAAAAACGGCAAGCTGGAATACATCAAGGAAAGTGTACGAATCGCTCAGTGGCGATTGGGGTTGGAAATCGATGGGGCAATTATCCATGTACCAGCCGGTGACGTTGTCGCAGAGATGAGAGATCGGGGATGGACGCTTCGATGTCCGCTGCGAAACGGCCAGATCGAATGGATCGTGGTGTTGAGTGAAGACGAATCGTCGTTGACGGTCGAATCAACGCTCGCAAACCACGGCCCGGAACCGGTGAAACTGGGCAAAGCCTATCTCCTGGATAGCGAATCGGTGGTCTATGGGCAGCCCGCCGATGACGTGGTCGCCCTGCCGTGGCAGGTCTGGGGAAGACTGATTGTGTATCCTCTGAGTGATGACGACATGCCTGGCCTGGCCAAGGTGAAGGTGCAGTTCTACAATCGTTCGCGCAAAGAGGCGTTGCAGGCGGCGTTCACCACGTTTCAGCGGGCCGACACGGAAATCCTCCTCGAACGCCATCAAGGCGCGCTGACCGGCCTGAAGGCGTACTGCAATTTTTCCGGATGGGAACTTCAGCCGGGGAAGAAGACGGACACGGAAACCTTCCGCCTGGCCGTGGGCAGCGATCCGCTGGAGCAACTTCGCGGTTGGGCCGACATCGTGGCGCGAAACACCGCGGCCAACGTCTGGCAAGACACGCCCATCGGGTATCTCGGGGGGGCCTGGGTAGATACCATCAACGGCGAACAAGGCTACGAAACAATCACGTACGAGAATCTCGAAGCCATCAACAATCGACTGGGCGGGCTGGGCATTCGATACCTGTGGACCAGCATACGCAACATCGAGGGTGGGCTTCCGGGGAACTGGCTGAAATGGAACCATCGGTTGATTCCCAGCGGGCGCGAACCGTTTATCCAGAACGTGCAAGACCGAGGATTCATTCCGGGCTTCTGGGTGGGACCGTTCTATCTGTGCAGCATGCTGACGGACCTGATGGAGGAACTGTCCGACGCGATTCTCAAACAACCGGACGGAACGCCCCTGATCGTATGCAATGAATGGCGGCATGGAGATGCCGGCCGCATCCCCAGAAAGGATCGTCCGTGCCTGTACGCGCTGGACCCCTCCCACCCCAAGGTGCTGGAGTTCATCCGCAAGGTCTTCGAGACGTATCACGAATGGGGTGTGCGATACTACATGGTGGACTTCCTGGAAGCGGGCGCGGGAAACATCCATCGCTTCCCTTACAAGGAGCATTACGACAAGTCCCTCGTTGCCGGGGCGGAGGCCTATACGAACTTCCTGCGCGTGATGAAGAAGGCGGCGGGCAAAGACGCGTATCTTCTGAGTTCGACGGGACCGTCGCTGCACCACGCCGGAATACTCGATGGCGTTCGTACCGGAAATGATTTCGGCGAGGGTCGCCCGCTCAGCCAGGAGGCGTTCTTTTATCCGGCGACGTACGTCATCAACAACCTGTCGTTCTGGACCGGGGCGGAGTACGCCCTTGGCAACCAGGCGGCCACCTTTCACACCCACAGAAAGCTGTATCTCAATGACTCCGGCAACGTGTTGACGGTGGACAAACCCCTGCCCCTGTCCCATGCCCGGATTCACGCCACGATCCACGCCTTCAGCGGCGGCCCCAGCATGCTGGGTGACGATATCCGCCAGATCAGCGACGAGCGATTGTCGCTCCTGCGAAAGACACTTCCGCGAAGCAAGGACATCGGCATTCCGATCGACCTGTTTGATTCTCCCAGGCAGGTGGGTCCAAGGCTGTTCCATCGCCGCGTGGATGCAAAATGGGGAACGTACGACGTCGTGGCCGCGTACAACCTGGCCTCCGAACCGACCGACATAGATCTGGACCTCACGCGACTTGGGCTCGACGCAGACAAGAGCTATCTCGTTTGGGATTTTTGGAACGAGCATTTCATGGGCAATGCGTCCGGACGGACGACGATTCACGCAGCCCCCGAATCCGTAACAGTGCTCCGTTTCGTTGAGGATCCTAGTCAGCCGGTCCTTGTTGGCACCGACATGCACGTGTTCATGGGAGAAATGGAAATACTCGACTCGAAATATGATGCGTCGGAACAAACCCTTGCCTTCACAGCGACGCGGCCACCGAAGGAAATGGGAACCGTCTTTGTCCACGCGCCGAATGACGTGTATGTGAAGAATTTCGAGGGGCTCCACATCGCCAAGGATGCTCGGGACAACACGCTGATCATCGCCGCCCCGCTGAAGTTTGAGAAAGAGCATGTAGTGCGCCGGGAGATCAAGTTCGGAAAACTGTCGGAAGTTCTGGACATGAGCAAACTGGACCTGGCGTGAGGGAGACTGCCCGTCTACACCGGCGGTGTGATGCGGATCAGCCGCCTTCCGCATCCGCTCGTGGTCAATCTCGAAGGCCTGACCAGGGACGTCGGCTGCGACGGCACCTACGTCGTCAGAATGCTCCGTCTAACGAGCCTCGCGCCCGACATCATCGAGGCGATCCGGTGCGGAGACGAGCCCGACGGTTTGTCCCGAGTCGAGGGGTCTGAGCCTGGAGAAGCTACGGACATAAAAAGGGGTCAGGAACGAATGGCACTTCCTTAAGCTGCCCATTGTCTTGTCCATTCTGCTCGGGTGGTTTTTAGTTTGGGGTAGTGTTTCCATTCTCGTCGTACAGCTCTGGGTTCGTGGCGGCAAGGGCGAGGGCGGACTC
>JAAYDF010000072.1 GCA_012729395.1 Phycisphaerae bacterium | reverse complement strand
TCCCATCGACCCGTGAAACGAAAAATAACCGGACGGTTCCACGAGGAAACCGCTTATGGTCCCGTGGCCGGCCGACTGCCTCGCCATCGAACCGAAGATGCGTCGACACTGTTCACCAATCGTATTCAAGCGACCGCACTCACTCCCAATCATTTGCGGGTGCCTGCCGGGTGGGATGATCTAAGCGCACAACTTGATAACCACCAATCGACTCTCACCGAGAAACGAACCATTCGCAAGCAGCTTGCGGGAATGCCGGACCCATCCCCCGCCAAAAGCGGTATTGTGCGAGATCGAGCACTTCGAGATCGGATACGCAAGTGTCTTCGAGCTCATGGTGTTAACCCCGACAGTTTCGGCAAGGATGACATCAAATCATTGGTCTGCAACGGGAAGCTGACGATGGCTGCCGGCATTCCGATCAAAAGCGTCATCCTCCTGCGCACGAACAACGATCCCGTGATGATTCCGCGCAAACGATGGGATCATCTCTCAGATCAGATCGTGCATGATACCGACCCACGCACCGCCCGCGTCTACATCGGCGGGAACAACCACCACATAGAAATCCGCCAGAATATCAAAACCGGCAAGTGGACCGGGCGCGTGGTGACGACTTTCGAAGCCGCAAAACGCAACGCCGCCCGGCTCCGTGCCCTCAAGCAGGCCGGTGTGCCGACCCCGGAAAAATGGCGAGAACTGCCCCACGGTGAACGCATGCGGCTCAAACCCGTGATAGCCGAGATCAACCGGCGATTCCCGATCATTGATCGTAGCGACAGCGAAACGGAACGTTTCGTCATGTCCCTCTCCGAGGGTGAACTCATCTACGCCCGGCGCAAGGACCGCCCCGCCGAGGCCACCGACGCGGTCGGGTACTTCGTCGTCTGCAAACTGGACAAACCCGCTCGCATCCATTTCGCCCCCCACTGGGATGCACGCAGAGCAAGCGAGCAGGACCGCTGGGACGTGGCCCCGACCGGCTTCAAAGAATGCCAGATCGAGCCTGGCCACCCACCGGTCAAGGTCCGCGTCGGTCCGCTCGGACAGATTACCATTCTCCAGAAGGATTGACCTTGCCCGGCGTTGCCATGGAGGAGGACACGAACCATGGATGCTCGCCACGCCACCCCGCGGCGGTACGCACAGGTCGTGATCGGCAGCCACCTGATTCTGCACGGGTACGGGCACTGGCTGCCCAACGATCCTCGCGGCAGCGGATCCGAAGCGATTCGCGAGGAGAAGCTCGCCGACTTGGGACCGCTGCACACAGGACGCAGAACCACCCAACCACCGCACAAGGAACTCCGACGCTTCTACCGGCAAGCGGAGCCGCGCCTGGACGCCAAGGTGCTCTGGTTCGACCCCGCGAAGCGGCAAGCCGTCGGCGAGGCGTTCGCCCGGGTCGCGGCCGATTGTCGCTACACCGTCTGGGCTTGCGCGATCCTTGCCAACCACGCCCATCTCTGCGTTCGCAGACACCGTGACGATCCGGTCACAGTCTGGCGCGCGTTCGCGGAAGGATCGACCCAATGGCTTCGCCGCTTCGCGGATGTCCCCGCCGACCACCGCGTCTGGTCATCGCGACCCTACAAGGTCTTCCTCCACACCCCCGACCAGGTACGCCGGGTCGTTCACTACATCCAAGCCAATCCCGCCAAGGAGGGACTGGAGCCCCAAAACTGGCCCTGGATCCGGCCCTACGACGGCTGGCCCCACCCTAGACAAGAATAAAAGCCCCCCACCTCTTGTGCCGATACCACTCCCAGGGGTCCTGGGGGCATGATCAAGCGAACCATCGAGATCGCACGCGAGCCGGCCCACTTGGCGGTCAAACTCGACCAGTTGCTCATTCAACGGCACGAGGCGAACCTCCAGACCGCCGCCAGCATCCCCTGCGAGGATATCGGCCTGCTCCTCGTCGATGAGCCCCGGACCAGCTATTCGCACCACGCCCTGGTCAAGCTGCTCGAGTTCGGGGCCGCCGTGGTCATCTGCGGGCGGGATCATCTGCCCGCAGGCATGCTCCTGCCCATCTCTGGACATACCGAGGTCGTCCATCGCCTCCACGACCAGATGGCTGTCAGCAAGCCCCTCGCCAAACGGCTCTGGCAGCAGATCGTCGTCGCCAAGATCCGGGGGCAGGCAGCCAACCTGCCGGCCGGGTCATCCATCCAGCGAAAACTCCTCACCCTGGCCGGCGAGGTCCGATCCGGCGACCCCTCCAATGTCGAGGCCCATGCGTCCAAACTATACTGGTCCGCCTGGTTGGGCGAGGAAAACCCCTTCAAGCGAGATCCCGACGGCGACGGGCTCAATGGTATGCTCAACTACGGCTACGCCGTCATGCGCGCCGCCGTCGCTCGGGCCCTCGTCGCCGCCGGGCTGCACCCCGCCCTGGGAATCCATCACGCCAACCGCTCCAACCCCTTCTGCCTGGCCGACGACCTCATGGAGCCCCTCAGGCCCCTCGTGGATGCCCGCGTCCGAGAGTTACGCACCTGGAACCTTCAGGAGATCGGCCCGAAGAGCAAACCGCATTTGCTCTCGCTGTTGACCGTCGCGGCGCGCGTAGGCGACCAGACCGGCCCGCTTATGGTCGGACTGCATCGCACCGTCGCATCCCTGTTACGCTGTTATCGGGGCGAGGAGAAACGCCTGCTCCTCCCCCTTGCTGTTGAGAACGAAACGTGCTAATCAGTGGTTACCGATGTATGTGGCTCGTCGTCATGTTCGATTTGCCGGTCGACACGCAGCAAGCCCGGAGGCAGTACACCCGCTTCCGCAAGGCCCTGCTCCAGGACGGATTCTCCATGATGCAGTTCTCGGTCTATATCCGCCACTGCGCCAGCGAGGAGAATACCGCCGTCCACATCACCCGTGTCGAAAACAGCATCCCCCCCGACGGCGAGGTCCGAATCCTCGCCATCACCGACAAACAGTTCGAACGGATGCGCATCTTCTGGGGAAAACGACGCAAACCACCCGAACCTGTCCCTACCCAGCTCGAACTTTTCTAGCCGCCGCCGGCACCCAACTCCTCTGCGGACCGCCGCTTACGCGGGAGGTAGTGTAATCGATCCCGGCCCGCGATCAATCCGCAACACACCCCAGACTACCGTCTCACCCACCCCGAGTGTAATCGATCCCGGCCCGCGATCAATCCGCAACCGTTCCTTCCGACGGTCGCGAGTGCCGAAGAGTGTAATCGATCCCGGCCCGCGATCAATCCGCAACGCACGGTACAGACTCAGGCAACCGGTCGGAAGTGTAATCGATCCCGGCCCGCGATCAATCCGCAACCCGTACCCGGCCCCGTACCCGGACCCGTCCAGTGTAATCGATCCCGGCCCGCGATCAATCCGCAACACGGACAAACAGATCGACGCGACTGCGGAGAGTGTAATCGATCCCGGCCCGCGATCAATCCGCAACCCGAGCTGGTGGGAAGAGCTGATCGACCCTAGTGTAATCGATCCCGGCCCGCGATCAATCCGCAACCGTCGAGGGTGAACGTGGTGCCCGATGTGCAGTGTAATCGATCCCGGCCCGCGATCAATCCGCAACGGTTGATGTGGAGACGAATTCGGGTCCGAGAGTGTAATCGATCCCGGCCCGCGATCAATCCGCAACCGATCCGCGTCGCCAGCATTCAGTGTGCACAGTGTAATCGATCCCGGCCCGCGATCAATCCGCAACGCAGCGAGAGGACCCAGCGC
>JAAYDF010000011.1 GCA_012729395.1 Phycisphaerae bacterium | reverse complement strand
CCCGTGCCGCGCGAAATCGGCGGCAATATCCGCCACGAGGTCCATCGCCGCTGAGCCCGCAACGATCTGCGCCGGCCAATCGAAATACCCATCGGCCAGGCAGACCGTTTTGACCCCGTAGCCGCGGGCGAGGCCAAGGACCTCCCGCAGGTACTCCCGATCCAGGTAGTTCCTCACCACCCACACCGGCTGAGGCGTCGGCTTGGCCGGAGCGTGGGCGAACGCTTCGGCCAGCTGCGCCGCCAGTGCCTCCCGAAAAAACACACACCCGACGGATCGGGTGTGCGTGGGCTGGTGCGTCGAAGTGGGATCGTCCCGAATCGTCATCGATAGTCAACTGCCTTGCCCGCGGCGATGCTCCGCATTTCCGCGTCGATCAGCCGGACGCTCTCGAGCGAGCTCTGGGCGGTGACCACCGTGGGCTTCTCGTTCTTCTCGACGCACTTGAGGAAGTAGTCCAACTCGCGTTCCCAACCGGTGCCCGCCGGCACCTTGGGCACGATCACCTTGCCCGCCGCGGTGTAGATTGTCAGCGGTTTTCCTTCCTGCATGTCGTAGTGCAGCGTTGCCTTCTCGCAGCGGATGCAGAACTCCATGTTGAACGGGAAGGGGGCGTGATAGGCCCAGCCGCCGATGATGTTCACGTGCACGTTGCGCGGGTATTCCAAGCCGGCGTGCACCACGTCGATGCCGCCCGACGGCCCTTTCGATCCCCACGCCCACACGCGCTTGGGCTTGCCCAGCAGATACAAGGCGTAGTCGGCGTCGTGGATGTGCAGGTCCAACTCGCCGCCGCCGGAACGCGTGGCGTTCATGAACCAGTTCTTGTCGCCGTAGGTGGGGGGGTTGGCGACCCGGCGCAGGAACACCTCTTCCACGCGCCCGTACTTGCCCGAGTCGACGATCTGTTTGGCCACTTCATATTCCGGCCAGAAGCGGATGCAGTGGCCGACCATGTAGAACCCCTTGGCCCGTCCCGCCGCCTTGGCGATCTCCTGGGCCTCTTTGAAGTTCCTCGCCATCGGCTTTTCCGAGAACACGTGCTTGCCCGACTTGAGGGCCTGGATCGCCATATCGTGGTGCAGGTCGGTGGGCAGGCAGATGTCGACGACGTCGACGTTCGGGTCGCCGAGCATATCGAGTGGATTGGCGTAGGTCTTGATCCCGCTGAGATCTTCCTTCTCGCGGGCCATGTCGCCCAGGTTGCCGCCGACCGAGCTCCAGTCGCCTTCGAGCTTGTCGCGGTTGTAGTCGCCGATCGCCACCACCTTCGCCCGGCGGTTCTTCTTATAGATCTGGTAGTGGGTGTATCCCATAAACCCCAAGCCGATGAGTCCGACTTTCACCATCGCGGCTGCTCCTTTATCTTCAGGTACAGTGTAGCCACCCGAGTTCCATTGCCGCCATTATAGCCCGGGTTGAAGGGCGTTCAAGCTTTCTGAGCCGGTCTTCTGCCGTTCGGCTTGCCTTTCGGCGGCCCTCCCGCTATGTTCTATGTACCTGACGGGCGCCCGCCCTCCGGACCCGCAAGCGTTAGCGAGCACTCGATGACGACCGACAATGCCCAACAGAGGGCCTGCATGCAGGCCATTGTCCGATACATCACTCCGCTGCGATGGTGCGCGTGCAAGCTGGCCGCTCCGGTCAGCCGTGGCGTTCACACCTCCTCGTTCGGCGGTCTTCGCCTGGAACGCCGGCCGATCCCTCAGCCGATGGGGCCCGACTGGGTCCTCTGCAAGACCCGTCTGGGTGGAATCTGCGGGACCGACCTCAGCATCGTCTTCCTGCAGCAGCATCCCGGTACGATGATGCGATACTACCTTTCGGGCGGTGTGATGCTCGGCCACGAAAACGTCGCCGAGATCGTCGAAGCCGGTCCGGACGTCGCCACGGCCAGGGCGGGCGAGCGCGTGGTGGTCGATCCGCCGCT
>JAAYDF010000071.1 GCA_012729395.1 Phycisphaerae bacterium | reverse complement strand
GGTCGGCAGGATTGTTGTGGGCAAGGGGACCGATCCGCGGACGACGATGGGGCCGGTGTGCGGTGAGAGTCAGCTTCGCAATATTCTGGCTGGGATTGAGAAGGGGAAGGCGGAAGGGGCGCGCCTGCTGGTCGGCGGCGGGCGGGTTGGTGAAGGCGATCTGGGGCGCGGCTGTTTTGTCGAGCCGACGGTGTTTGCCGATGTTGAACCGGAGATGTTTCTCGCGCAGGAGGAGATTTTCGGGCCGGTGCTTTCGGTGATGGCGGTGGACGGTTTTGACGAGGCGGTGCGGGTGGCCAATGGGGTGCGGTTCGGGCTGGCATCGTCGATTTACACCCGCGATCTACGAAAGGCGATGACGTTCGCGGAAAAGACGGATGTGGGCCTGACGCACGTGAACATGCCGACCGCGTTCAAGGAGCCGCAGCTCAGCTTTGGCGGCGTGAAGCTCTCCGGGCAGGGGACTCCGGAAGCGGGCCGGACCGGGATTGAGTTCTTCACCGAGCACAAGGTGGTTTACGTCAAGTACCGTTGATCGGCCGCAAGCCAACGCCACGCACGCACCGGCCGGCGGCTGGGCGATGAGGCGTTCGTGACCCGGATCGAGCGGTGCCTTCATCGGGCCCTGAGGAAGAAAGAAATGGTGGATGTAGGAACATCCACCCTACACGGCTGCCGCAACCAAGGCCCCTGCCGGCAAAGGACTGTGAGCCCGACCGGGATTGTGACGATGAGACGCACAATCGGCTGGAAAACGCGAAGAGTCAGGCTTGTGACAACTTGGTAGGTTGTCGTGACCCTAATCTGGATCCGATCGAGGCCTTTTCGCGGGCGCTTCAGTGGCGGGACTGCGCAAACGCGCGTCAGAGAGTCATGGAAGAATGCTACGGCGGACCGAACCGTGGGAATTGGGGCCACGTTCAAGCGTACAATCAGGCGGTGAGCGCGATGAACCGATGTTTCAAACGCGCATACGGTCGAATTCCGCGGTAGAATGTTACAATGCATGAAGAACTGATTACCGAAATTGAAGCGGCCTTTGCCGACGTGCCGTACCCCGGTGATGACCGTATCGTCGTTCCGTGTCGCGGCGATACGGAGGTCGAGGAATACCGCGAGGCGTTCCGTGGCAAGCATTGGAGGGAGATGACGCCCGCATGGCTGGTCCGGCAGTTTAACGCCATACACTTTTTTGCTGATGAGGCCCTTCGGTTCTTCCTACCCGGGTACATGATCGCGACCATCCGCGACCCGTATCGCCAGGGGGGAGTTACGCTAGAGGCAGTTATCCACTCCTTGACAATCCCTGTAGAGCCTCCAGGATTTCGGGCCAATCGGCCGGACCCCGAGGACTACACGGCCGGGCAACTGCGGGCGATGGCCGCTTTCCTTCGTGTTGTGAAAGAAACCCTTGACTATGAACCCTACAACGTCGATGGGGCCATCGAGTACTACCTGAAAGCTGCAGAAAACAAGTGACACGCAATGTCCGTTGGTGGTTGGCCCAGCCCTGCGGCTGGCGTTCACCTACGACTATAAGGGTCGGCGGACGGCCAAGGTGGTCTACGGGTGGAGCGGCAGCGCCTGGACGCTGGCGGCTACGACGCGGTTTGCCTGGGACGGCTGGCTGATGGCCGCTGAGCTGGGACCGGACAACTCGCCGACGCGGGCGTATGCGTGGGGGCCTGGACCTCTCGGGCAGCCGCGAGGGCGCGGGCGGGATCGGCGGGTTGGCGTTTGCGCGGACCTGGCAGGGGCCGGCCGCCTGGACGGTCGCCGTGCCGGCGTTCGACGGCAACGGGAATCTGGTCGAGCTGCTGGATGTTTCCGATGGCGATCCCAACGCCGTGGCGTCGGTCGCCAGCTACCAGTACGATCCCTACGGGAACCTCCTGACCAGCGGTGGCGAGGCGGCGGAGGCGTTTCCGCTGCGGTTTTCGAGCAAGTACAGCGACGCCGAGACCGGCCTTGCGTACTTCGGGTATCGGTACTATAATTCGGGGTTGGGACGGTGGTTGAATCGGGATCCGATTGAGGAGGAAGGAGGAACGAATCTCCAGACATTCGCCCTGAATCGGCCAGTGAACTTGCTCGACGCCTTGGGGCTGTGGCCCTGGCAAGGTTGCTGTGGCAGGGTCACGTACAACAAAATAACCTCATGCTGCTGCGACGATAAGGTGGTATCAAGGAGGGCCGTCCCGACCGGGGTACAAGTCTGTAGTATAGGATTATTTGGCCATCACTGGATTAAGATTGGAGACTGGAGCGCAGGTTTCTACATGGGACATGACCATCACTACATAACGAACACCTTCTATTCCCGAGGCGAAGTGAGTATACCCGACACACCGCCGGGCGGGCAGTGTTACGACCAATATCTGTCCCCTTGTGCCTATGACTTTGAGAAGCTCAAAGACAACATAAAGGAATATGCAGAAAACACGCAACAGAATCCTCCCATATACTCCTGGCCAATCTACACTTGTATCACGTTTGTTCAGGATGCCCTAATAGAAGGGAACCGAGGGGCAATAGGATGTACGCCTCCATAGGGCGTTCGATGTGCGGTTTTGACCACATGAGACGGAATGGCATAAATCACGTTGCCATGCTTTCCGTGCCGAATAGGAGATATGCGTGAGAGGAGTTTGCTCGCTCAAAGCGTTTGTGCCTGTGGTACTCATCGGGGTGATTATCCTGCTGTTCTTCGCGGGGGCTCTTAACCAGCTGCACAGCAAGGACCTCCACCTAGGAAGCGTAACAAGCCCGAATTGTTCGTTCTCGGTGTTGCGTCCGTATGGGGACGGTCTTTCATTCGTGTTCGGTGTCCCGGCAGGAAGGCAATTTCCCGAGTCCATCTTCTCGGGTGAAGTGCAAGTACGACGAGACGGAAAGACTGTTCTGGTCCTGCCGTTTCAGCGGTCGGACTTGTTCGAAACCAATTGGTTGGATTCGGAAGGTCTCGATTCCTTCGCCATACGAGTACCGGAGAGCGGCGAAAAGACGCTCAGGCCCGGAGACGAGCTTGTTGTTGCCCTTGAGCTTTCGCACGACCCGCCGCCGGACCTGACGCTGTGGTTGACCTATTATTTCTCTGGATGGGATGCGATATGGGAATCCTCTGCCGACTGAATCAGGTTCCAAGTTCCGTGGACACCTTACTAGATTCTTTCCCTTTCCTCAGCTTGCAGGTGTCCCGTTTTCACGACTCGAAAGCCACGCACGGTGACGTGACGCCGGACAACCTGCCCGGCCAGAAGTTCCTCTACGGCTACGACGATATCGGCAACCGGGAGGCCGTGACCGTCTACGGCGACCCCAACGACCCGAATGAGGCGCGGACGGCGACCTACACGCCGAACCTGCTGAACCAGTACACGCAGCGGGATGTATCGGGGGCGATCCACGCGATGGCGTGGGCCGATCCGAATGATGCGGTTGCCTTTGATCGGGCGACGGATCCGAACAACCCGCAGGCGGCTGATGCGTATGGCGATTATTTCTATCGTCAGTTCCTGGCGGACAACTCGGCCGGCCCGTTCTTCGACAGCATCGAGACGCTCGTCAACGGCCAGCCCGCGGGCAGCCCGGCCGGTGGGCGACGGGGCGTTCGTGACCCGTATCGAGCGGTGCCTTCATTGGACCGTAAGGAAGAAAGAGATGGTGGATGTGGGAACATCCACCCTACGCGATTTTGCGGGGATGGCAGAAGGGGGCTGGGATGGGTATCGGGCGGTGGGGCAACCACACGGGTTGCCCGTACGGATTGGGGACGGC
>JAAYDF010000070.1 GCA_012729395.1 Phycisphaerae bacterium | reverse complement strand
TGATCAAGCGACGGCGTCACCGCTATCCGCTCATGAAAAAGCCCCGACAAGAGCTGCGCCAAGAAATCGGAAAAACGTAACCGCCCCGCGGAACGCAACTTCCGCACGGCAGTACCATTCGTGTCAGGAACCTTTGTTGTGTTCAGGACGGCTCGCGGGCCGCCCTGAACACAACAAAGGTTCCTGACACCTCTTTGCGGGGCTTGGGGCTCAGCGTCGCGGGGCGAGAGCTTCCGCGAGGTCGGCGGCCGGGTCGCTGCCGGTGAGCTGCAGGTCGTAGCGCTCCTGCAGGATACGCATGACGTTGGGCGAGATGAAGGCTGGGGCGGCGGGACCGATGCGGATGCCCTTGACGCCGAGCGCCAGCAGCGTCAGCAGCACGGCGACGGCCTTCTGCTCGAACCAGGAGAGCACAATGGACAGCGGCAGGTCGTTGACCGAGCAGTTGAACGCCTTGGCCAGCGCCAGGGCAACCTGGATGGCCCCATAGGCGTTGTTGCACTGTCCCATGTCGAGGAGGCGGGGGACCGGTCCGCTGCCGTTGAGGTTCACGGTGCCGTACTCGTGGTCGCGGATGCGGTACTTGCCGCAGCCGAGCGTGAGGATGAGCGACTCGGGCGGGGTCATGCGGGCGAACTCGCTGAAGTAGTTGCGTCCTGGCTCGGCGCCGTCGCAGCCGCCGATCACGAAGAAGTGACGCAGTCGTCCGGCCTTGACCGCCTCGATGATCGGGCCGGCCAAGTCCAGGATGGTCGACTGGTGGAAGCCGATGACGGACTCGCGGTCCATGCAGTCTGTCAGCGGTTGACTGCGTTTGGCGCTCTCGATTACCGCGGAGAAGTCGTTTGTTTTGAGCCTTGTCCCGCCCGGTACCGCGGTGACCCGGGTGGTGAAGAGGCGGTCGCGATAGGCGGCATCGGGGATCAACACGCAGTTGGTGGTGGCCAGGACGGCGCCGGTGAACCGTTTGAACTCGCTTTTCTGCTTCTGCCAGGCGCCACCGAAGTGGCCGGCCAGGTGCGAGTGCTGACGCAGGCCGGGGTACATGTGGGCCGGCAGCATCTCGCCGTGGGTGTACACGTTGACCCCGGTGCCGGCGGTCTGCTCCAGCAGGTCGCCGAGGTCAACCATGTCGTGCCCGGTGACCAGGATGCCGGGGCCGGCCTTGGTGCCCTCGTAGACGGTGGTCGGCGAGGGCTTCCCGAACCGCCGGACGTGCCCCTCGTCGAGCATCTCCATGACCCGCAGGTTCTTCATTCCGCATTCCAGAACCAGCTCGAGGAGGGTGTCGAGATCGAAGTTGACGTTGGTGACGGTAGCGAAGAGGGCGTCTTCGGTGAAGGCATCGACTTCTTCATCGACCATACCCAGTCGCCGGGCGTGATGGGCATAGGCGGCCATGCCTTTGAGCCCGTAGAGCAGGATCTCCTGCAGGGACTGCATATCCGGATCCTTGCCGCAGACACCGGTGACCACGCAGGCCGTACCATGGGCAGTTTGCTCGCACTGATTGCAGAACACTCTGGTTAACTCCTTTCATGCTGGGGGATTAGAAAAACAGGTGGAACAGATAGTCAAATTGCCCGGACAACACCATGCCACGCCCCGAGTAACGCATGATTTCACGCATCGCCTGACGATACCTGGGATGGTAGCAGTGCTTTGGGCAGTGTTTGCACATCGGTTTCGGATTCATGGGGCACGTCGAACGCGTGGTCACGAATCCGTGCATGACGCCGGCTCGTTTCCGTGGACCGCACTCATGGCCGACAATTCCTTCGCCAGGGCCAAATAGTGGTCGTGGGCCTCGGGCGGCAATGGCCCATGCTCGCGGCACTGGAACTTCTTGAGCAGGTGCTCTCTGTCCGCGGGCGAAGTCACCCGATCACCCATGGGAAACAGCACTTGGTTTTCCTTGGCAATATGGTCGCGCAGCAGGGCGACATAGCCGAGGGCCTGTTGCCGGATGGTGTCATGGGCTTTCTGGTTTCCCTGGCCGGCCAGCGGCAAGGCCTGACGGATCGCGGCCAGATAGGCCCTGCCTTCGTCGTGCTCGTGCAACATGCAGCCGATCGGCCCGCCATGGCGAGGAATGCCGCGCTCCTCGAGCATCGGGAACAGCACATTCTCTTCCTTCGCGTGGTGGCACTTGTCGGCGAAGGTGGCGAGGAAGTCGAGGGCCTGCTCGTAGAATGCCGTTGAGCATGCCGCTTCTTTCCGCGAAGCCACCCGTTCCACCGCATCCAACACCGTGAGGATGACCTCGTGTTCGTCCACGAGTATCTGCATGGCCTGTGAATAAGTCATGATCGGTATCCTTTCCGCGATAAGGCGACTCAGTTATCCGCCATAGAAGGAACAAGACGGCGGGAGAGAATCTCTCCCTGCCGGCTGACGATCAGGTCGACCACGGGCACATCCGCGCCGCTGCGCCGTCGGGCTTCCAGGACCATGTGCAGGATGCCCGTGCAGCAGGGCACCTCCATGTGGGCCACGGTGACCTCCGCAGGTTCGTTGACGCGAAACATCTCCGTGAGCTTGTCCACGTACGGGCTGGTGTCGTCCAGCTTGGGGCAGGCGATTGCCACGGCCCGGCCGCGGAGCAGTGAGCGGTGGAAGTCAGGGTAGGCGACCGGCACGCAGTCCGCGGCGATGAGCAGGTGCGCGTGACGCAACACCGGGGCGGCGGGTGAGAGCAGGTGCAGTTGCACCGGCCAGTGGGTCAGTTCGGAAGCCGTGGTCTTCGCCGTTGGCGTCGCCGGGTCGACCGTTGCGGCCGCCGGGCTGGTGGGCCGGTCCAGCGTGGCAAACCGCGCACCCGGACAGCCGGAACCCGGTGCCGGAGCGGTGGCCGCGAATGCGGCAAACCGACTCGATGGGCAGCCGGCGGGAATCGTGGAGGGCTCATGCTGCTGGTCTTGCCCTTGTGTCAACGAGCGGACGCTGTCTTGCGTCGCGAGGTGGCCGGCCACTGCGGATTCGTCGAAAGCCGGGGCCTCGCGGCGCTCGATGTTGATCGCCCCCCGCGGGCAGTGCCCGAGACAGGCCCCGAGACCGTCGCACAGGACTTCGGAGATGACCCGGGCCTTGCCGTCGACCACCTGGATAGCCCCTTCATCGCATGCGGGCACACACAGGCCGCAGCCGTCGCACAGCTCCTCGTCAATCACCACGATCTCGCGTAACATGGCGTCTCCTGTCGGCCGACGGCGGTGATTCCGCCTCGACCGACGTAATCATGGCTCAGAACGGCCCCGGGGGCCTTGATCTGGGTCAAGCGGCCGAGATTTTTTCGTTTTTTTTGTGAGTCCGGGGCGTGGAGCGGACGACGGCTGACATTTTGAGGAACTGCGGGCTCTTTCGGAGGCTCACGGCAAGCTCCTTGGCCAAGTTGGCGGACATCTCCATGGTTCGCCGGTATCCCAGGGGGCGGGTGATTTTCAACCAGGGCGATGAGTGCCCGGGCGTGTTCGTGGTCGACGAAGGGCTGGTCCGTGTGGTGAAGGTCGCCCCGAACGGAAAGGAGCACGTGTTGCACCTGGCCCGCCCGGGGATGACCTTTGCCGAGGTGGCGGCGATCGGGCGTTTTCCCTGCCCGGCCAACGCGGAAGCCCTGGAGGATACGACCTGCGCCCTGGTGCTGCAGGATCGGCTGGTGCGGGCCCTGGAGACCGACCACGAGCTGTGTCTGCAGTTGATGGAGAGCTTCGCCGGGTGGGTGCGGCACTTGGTCGGTCTGCTGGAGGACGTGGTTCTGCGCGACGCGACGGGCCGGGTGGCCCGGCACCTGCTCCAGGCCGACCTCACCGAGGGAAGCGGGACATTTGTACTGGCCATGCTCAAGAAGGATCTGGCCAGCCATCTGAACTTGACCAGCGAGACGCTTTCGCGGACGTTTCGGCGGCTGGCCGACGGCGGTCTCATCGAGCTGCTCGATCAGCAACGGATCAGGATCCTGGACCGCGAGGCACTGGAAGACGTGGCGGCCGGTTTGCCACCCGGCGAGTTCACTTGATTCGAGGTGAGAGATGAAACTGCGACCAATCAAAGCCCATCGGCAGGAACCGGTCAACACACCGGGGGCCAAGGGTGCCCGGATGCGGATGCTTGTGGGGCCGGACGACGGAGCCCGAAGTTTCCACATGCGGCAGTTCGAGATCGAGGTGGGCGGTCATACGCCGCACCATCAGCACGAGCATGAGCATGAGTGCCTTATTCTGAAGGGTTCAGGTATCATCAAGAGTGAGCAGGGCGACCGACCATTCAAGCCGGGTGATGTCCTGTTCATTCCGCCGGGCGAGATGCACCAGTTCTGCAACACCGGTGAAGAGCCCTGTGAGTTCATCTGCCTGATTCCAGCGCCCAAGGCTTGTGGGTGCGGGTGAGATAGGTCTTGCGAGACGCGCATGAGGTGTGTGAAAACGACAAGGCGGCGAAAGGGCGCGGGGCCGCGACGGTGAGGGGCGGTTGGAGGGGGCGACGGTAAGCTGATGAAGAACCGCTTCCCGACGGGCGCGGCTCTGCTTGGCGGTTGTGTTGGGCGACTCTGACTGAGTGCGACATGGATTGATGGGAGATCTCTGATGCGTAAGCGATGGGCGTGGAGTGTCGTTCTGTGTGTGTTCGCGGGAGCGTCGGCCGTCGTGTATGGCGGACAGGGCGGTGCGGTGGCTCTCTCGACGGCTGTTGAATGGCAGCTTTCCGGGGGGCAGGGGGAACGCCTTCCGCTGTCCAACCAGGAAGGCCTGCCCGGGTTCCGGGTGATCGGGCAGAATGACGACACGAATTTCTGGCAGGCCCAGGTTCCGCTGGATTCCCGCCGTCTTTATCGCCTTGATTTCCTTTACGTGTGGCGCACGGACCCCGTGGACGGCGTGGTCATCTCCGGCCCGGCGAGGTTCAATCGCGATTTTCCCTGCAAGACCGCGGGTATGCAGGAAGTGGGCTACGTGTTCATGGCGCCGCCGGGCGGTGGCGACCAGACCTTCCGCCTCGGCCAGTGGCGCACCAACAACATGGTGGACATGGCCAACCCGATTCTGACCACCGTTCAGGCGGTCCATGCCCGGCAGGAGGGTCTTGAACTGGGCGAGGGCGAGGAGATCAACGGCTCCACGTATCACTTCAACGCTCCCCTGTCCGGCTTGGGCAGCAATTACAGCCGGCCGCTGGGGACCTTCACCGCGTCATTCAACACCGATCGCTGGGTCATTGCCGAGGGCGAGTCGGTGATCTACGTTCATGAGTTGGCCGGCGTGCAACAGAAGTCCGGCAAGCTCGAAGTCGGCCTGAGCGAGGCGGCGCATAAGGGACGTCTGGTGATTGAGGTGTCGAAGGACGGCATGGCTTGGCGCGAATTGGCGATTGTGGACAAGCCCGGCAAGGTTGACGGCGATTTGCCGGCCGACCTATTCCCCAGCAGGCAGGTGTATGTGCGTTTGCGGGCGCCGGATGGGGCATCGCTCCAGCTCAATAACTACCAGTACTGGGCCGTTCTGGATGGTCCCGAGCGTGTGTTCCGCGGGGAGACGATGTACGTCGAGGATCGGTCGGACGATCCGAACGTGGGTGTGCGGGTTCTGGATCCGGGTTTGTTGCGACCGGCCGAGCAGGACAACGTGACCATCGAGGTAACCAACCATGGCACGGCCGCTTTCACATTCTTGGCGCGGGCGGGCAGCCGGGCGACGGAGTCGGGCGAGGGCTACTCCATTCATCGGCAGGATACATTGCTGGCGATGGGGGCGAACGACAAGCAGGTGAGCTTCGGTCGCGAGGCGTTTGGTCTGGATGCGTCCGAGACGGCCAAGGTCAAGGTGGCGCCGGGGAACATCGTCAAGTTGCAGGTGCCGTTGAGACTTGCGGAAGCCAGCCGGTTGACCACGCGCGTGGAAGGTTGCATCGAGCGGGACGGCAAGCCGGGGCCGGTGGTGTTCTCAGTTGATTGGCGATTCGAGGTGCCGTTCTTCTACGCCGCGGACTATGGTGAGCGGTTAGCCGCCGCCGAGGGTGTGCGG
Source organism: Phycisphaerae bacterium (assembly GCA_012729395.1). Taxonomy (GTDB): domain Bacteria; phylum Planctomycetota; class Phycisphaerae; order UBA1845; family PWPN01; genus JAAYDF01. The sequence continues at coordinate 11,540 of JAAYDF010000070.1, read as the reverse complement.
CTGTGGTGGTGCGACGCGACGCGGAAGATCAGCCGCAGCCGACCGGCACCGACGACGACCGGGCAGGCCATTCGGATTTCGGCGGCTCGCAACGAGTTTGAGGCGGCTCAGTTGGTGCTTCGGCCGGAGAAGGATCTCGAGAATCTGACGGTGAGCGCGGGCGAGTTGTCTCAGCGTGGCGGCTCCGGGCGTATCGGTGCCGATCGCGTCGAGGTGCTGCGCGTGCATTACCACGCGGTGCATTCGCCGACAGACAAGCTGGGCGTAACCGACGATTGGCCGGACGCTCTGCCCCCGCTGGCGGGTCCGATCACCTTGCCGGCCGGCGCGAACCAGCCGCTCTGGGTGTTAGTCCATGTACCCGCCGACGCGCCGCCGGGTGAGTACACAGGTGAGATTCGTCTCCAGGCGGCAGGATGGCAGGCCAAGGTTCCCGTGCATTTGCGGGTCTGGGGTTTCACGCTGCCCAAGGATCCCTTCACGCACAGTGCCTTCGGTTTGGGGACGGGCATGATCAATCGGTACCACGGCGTGACTTCTGAGACCGACAAACGCGAGGTGTTCGCCAAGTACATGCGGAGCTTCGCCGATCACCGCATCAGCCCGTACCACCCGACGCCGTACGACGGCATCGAGATCAAGTTTGTCGCAGACGAGGATCCGCCGCATGCCGAGGTGAACTTCGAGCGGTTCGACGCGGCCATGCAGCGAGCGACAGATGAATGGAACATCACCAGTTTCATGGTGCCCATTGTGGGCATGGGTGGTGGGACGTTCCATGCGCGACACGCCGGCGAGATTGTGGGCTTCAAGGCTGAAACGCCGCAGTATGAGGCAATGTTCGCCAGCGCGGTCTCGCAGATCGAGCAGCATCTCAAGGCCAAGGGCTGGCTGGACAAGGCGTACGTTTACTGGTTTGACGAGCCGGATCCCAAAGATTACGACTTCGTTCGCGAGGGCATGGAGCGGCTCAAGAAGCACGCGCCCGGATTGCGGCGGATGCTGACTGAGGAGCCGGTCGAGCCGTTGTTCTGGGCGGTCGATCTCTGGTGCCCGCTGAGCAGTCACTATGATCCGCGCGTGGCGGGCAGGCGGCGGGCCAATGGTGAGCAATTCTGGTGGTATGTCTGCACCGGGCCCAAGGCGCCCTACTGCACGCTGTTCATCGACCACCCGGCCACGGATTTGCGTGTGTGGCTTTGGCAGACTTGGCAGCGCAAGATCGAGGGCATCTTGATCTGGGAGTCGGTCTACTGGACCAGCGGCACCGCGTTCCCGGACTCGTTGCAGAACCCGTATGCCGATCCGATGGCCTATCAGGTGGGTTACGGTCTGGAGAAGGGCGCCAAGCGGCACTGGGGCAACGGCGATGGCCGGTTCCTGTATCCTCCCGAGGCGGCGGCCGCCGGTGCGGCATCACCGGTGCTGGATGGGCCGGTGAGCAGTATAAGATGGGAAATGCTTCGCGAGGGTATCGAGGATGTCGATTACCTGCATCTGCTCAAGGCCGCCCTGGCCGAGAAGGGGGCAAAGCTGGACACCGAGGCCCGCAAGACCGCGGAGCGTCTGCTGGATGTGCCGCCTGAGATCACCGCGAGTATGACGGAGTACACCTCTGACTCGCGACCGATCTACGAGCGCCGCCAGCAGATCGCCGAGACGATCGAGCTGCTCATGGCTCAGGAGTGAGGGTTCCGCCGCTACGATGGGCCGTGAAGCGCTCTACCCTCGCGGCAGCCGTCGGAGGATATCCCAGAATGCGCCTCGCTGGCCGGCGGCGATGGCCGTCTCCAGGACGGTGTTGTCGTTGTAGTTGTAGTTGTTGGCGGCCTCCGTCCGCGGCGGCGGAAAGAATCGCTCGTCGCCGTCGATGAGGTCCACAACGAGATCGGTCGGCCGGTCACCCAGTTGCCGATCCACATAGAACACGGGTCGCAGCAAGTTGTCGTTGTCCACAACGTGCCCGTGCAGGTTGGGGTTGGTCGCCAGCGGGCCCGAACGGCGTATCGCGTCGGCCAACGGTGTTCGCGGATAGAGCCGCACGCCGGTCGCCGCTCCCACACGGTCCGGGTTGAGCCCCTTGAGGAAGTCGATGGACTCCCGCACCGTGGCCTCATCCTCGCCGGGTGCGCCGATCAGCAGGTCGAGCATGACCGCAATGCCCGCCGCCCGGCAATGCTCAACCGTTTGCCGAATGTGCGCCGGGGCATAGCCGCGACGCAGTGCCGCGAGCATGCGAGCCGAGCCGCTGTCCACGCCGAAGTTGATGCCCACGCAGCCGGCTTGCCGACACGCATGGGCCAGTTCCTGGGGAAACGGGTGTACGGTGGCGTAGGCGTACCAGCGGACGCGCTCCCCCAGCCCGCGAGCGATGAGTGACTCGCAGACCGCGAGGGCGTGTGCGGGCGGGATGTTGAACTCGCCGTCGCACAGGTGCAGCACATCCACGCCCTGACGCAAAAGGTTCTCGACCTCGTCGGCTACCTGTTGCGGCGGCCGGCATCGGACGGTGCGGCCTTTGGCGACCGGGTCGGCGCAGTAAATGCACGCCTGTGGGCAGCCGCGCTTGGTTTCCACATTGCCCATGCCGCCTTCACGGAAGTAGCGAGCGTTGTCGATGAGATCGCGATGCGGGGGCACGTCCAGATCGCTCCCGCCGGTTGGCGGATTGACTCGCGTTTGCCCGTCAGGCCCGCGGAAGACCAGGCCCGGCACGTGCCGGTAGTCCCGCCCGGCGGCCAGGTGGGTGATGAGTTGCAGGAAAGGCTCCTCCCCGTCGCCGGTGATGGCCAGGTCCGCTCCGCAGCAGTCCAGCACCTCCGCAGGGAAGATGCTGAACCCGCACCCGCCGATCACCACCGGGGCGGTGGTCGCCTCGCGGACTTGGGCGACCAGCTCCGTTAATCGCGGCACGAACCACGCACCGCTGGCCAGGTAGCAGTCGTCGGTATTGCGGAAACTGATCCCCACAGCCACGGGGTCGTCGGCGAGGGCTTCCCGAGTCTCTGCCATCGGGTCCACGGCGAACGAGTGGTCCACCAGCCGCACCGGGACGCCCGCGGCCCGCAGCCTGCCGCCAAGGTAGTCCAAGGCCAGCGGAGCGACCGGCGGCCGCATGCGATTCTCGTTGATCAACACGACGGATCGTTGGTGCATGACTGCCCTTCCAGAGTATCATTCTTGCCGCGAGACGCCGGTGCGACATCCGTAGCGGCCGCCCCCCGTGGCGGCCGGCGCCCGTACCGCCGATGCGGACCAGCGAGGTGCCGGCCACTGCGGGCTGACCCGTGCCATACCGCATAGATAACAGATGAGGTAAACGACGTGAGCTCAACAAGCAAGAGCGGCACCGTGATTCGCGACGCCACGCCGGCCGACGCCGAGGTGATCGCGGAGTTCAATACCCAGATCGCCTGGGAGACGGAGCATCAGCAACTCGACCCGGCCGTCGCCCTGCGCGGCGCCCAGGAGGGGCTGGTCCGGCCGGATTTGTGTCGTTACTTCGTCGCTGAGCAGGAAGGCCGCGTTGTCGGCCAAGCGATGGTCACCTACGAGTGGAGCGACTGGCATGCGGGGCTGTGCTGGTGGATCCAGTCGGTGTTCGTGCGTCCGGAGTGCCGTGGGCAGGGCGTGTTTCAATCCTTGTACCGTCACATCGTGACCCTGGCCCGGGCGGATACCTCGGTCCGCAATCTGCGGCTGTACGTCGAGAAAGACAACCGCCGGGCTATGGCCGCCTACGAAAAGCTCGGCATGGTCCCCTCCGGCCACGTGGTCTACCAAATCCCGCCCGAGGAGTTCAAGAGCCATTCGTGTTGAGCGTCCCGGGACACCCAACACATACCCGGCCTTGGGCTGACTTTGCGTGAGGGCCTTACTCAACACAACGCGGGTCGGGCAGCAGGCCGGCTCCGTTGAAGCACTGCCACAGGATCATCAAATCGTCGGCGTCGACGTCGGTATCGTCGTCGAGCAGCGTGGCTTGGCAGGCAAGGTCGGTTTGCGGCGAATCGGGCCCGGTCAGGCAACGCTGCAGCAGAGCGAAGTCGTCCAAGTCCACGTCGCCATCGCCGTCAAAATCGCCCACCGGGATGCCGATCAACCACGCCATGGCCCGACGCATCACAAACAGACGGTCGGATGGCTCGAGAATCAACTCGAAGGGGAAGCCGATGGTGATCGCCCGGTAGGCGCCGGTGTCGAATTGGATGCCGGCACTGTGGGGGATGCGGCCAACGTAACGCATGGCCGTGACCGCTCCTGGCTGCGGGTTAATCGCGTCGGGCAGGCCGACCTCGTACGGACTGGCGTCGGAGGCTCCGAAGTAGAAGGCGGGCAGGCCGGCAAAAACGGTGCCGGTGATCCCGTTCGCCCGTTTGCTGCCGGAGTCATTGGCCAGGAAGTCGCCACCGAGCATCGTCTCGAAGAAAACTCGCCCGCGGTTCTGGTCGTCGAGGTCCGCGCCAATCTCCGATCCGGTGATGAACAGCCCACCGCCGGCGTTCAGGTAACTGGTCAGCAGGGCCTGTTCCGTGGTGGTGAGGGCTGGTGCCTCGACGCCCTCGGTCCCGAGAATCCAGATAACCGCCTCGTAGTTGGCCAGCGGGACGGTTTCGTCTTCGGCGCGCTCGTCGCTGGTCGAGTCGAACGAGAGGCCGGCCGCGGCGAGCGCTTCGGCGTGCTGGATCGCGTAGTTGCGGGTGTTGGTTCGCTCGATGATCGGGCGGCGCATGACCCCTGCGGGGATGGTTTGCCGGGGCGCGGTGAGCCGGCTGACGCGGTCGAATCCGTTGACGATCAGGACTCGCGGTGAGCCGAGCGAGGCCGGACGCACAGCCAGCGTCTCCGAGGGCATGGACTCGCCGCCGGTGTTGACCGCCGTGACACGCAGGTACAGCGTGTCTCCCGGTGACAGGCCGTTCAGTAGAATGCTGGTGACGTCGCCGACCTCCATACCGTTGTCGAACCCGTAGCCGTTGGCGGAGCGGTAGAGCTTGTAAGCGGTGGGAGCGTCGCCGTAGGGCCCGCCGCTCACCGGCACTTGCCAGCTCAGGCGGACGCTGGTCGCTGATTCAGCGATGGCCATGATTCCGTCTGGCGGTTCCGGTGGAAAGACCAAGGGAATCGTGCTGCCGGGCAGACCGCTCAGGAACATGATCATCGCGTTGACCGTCGATCGGGCTACCGCGGCTCGCACAGTCGGGTTCAGCAGGTTGGCGGTGTCCTCGATGTTGTCGTGGAAGGCCACCTCGAGCAACGTGGACTCAAACTCGTTGCCGTTGTTGGCGGTCGAGATGGAGCCGTAATCGCCGGAGTAGGGGTTTGATCGGGCGGCCCACGGGTACTCGAAGCTGCCGCTGAGCTGAAGCATATCAGCCTCGACCTTGTCGCCGAGGATGGTCGCGTACTGCACTTGGTGAGTGGTTTTCAAGTTGTCGTGCACCAGAGCGATGGTGCCCTTGGCCCCGCAGGGCGGGGGGTTGCACCCGGCGGCGTTGGTGTGGAGGTCGAGGTAGATCCGGCGCCAGCGGTCGTCATTGACGTCTTGGCGGTTCATTGCCGCGCCCCAGCGTGCGGCCGTGCCCACGTTATCGCTGATGTCCGAGGGGCAGCAATCCCATATCGCGGAGGGGAGACCGACGGCATTGAGCCCAGCCTCGCTCTCCGCCCAATAGCGGGATGCCTCTTCCTCGCGTGAGTATCCGCTGACCGTATTGGGGCCGACACCCACGAGGTCGCCCATTCCGTTCCCGAAGCGGATGGCGTCGGCGATGACCACGCCGGTGTCGGGCGACGCGCTGCTGATCTCGACGTAGCCGTCCGCGCCCTCCTCGAAGTGGTAGTTGCCGAGCCAGACCCAGCCCTTGCCGACCAGGCGGTGATCGACCAGCACGCGCGTCGTTCCGCCGCTGTGGGTGACGTCGTAGGCTTGCCGCACCCGGTCGGTGCCGTCGGGGGTCCAGGCGTAGACGGGGTAGAAGCCGGTCGCCGGAATGGCCGGTGCGTAGCGGGCGGTGGCGGTGCCCGCGGTGTCCGCCGTTGCCCAGCGGTAAGCAACGCCGCTGAGCGTTTGGCCGTTCTCGTAGTATTGGGGGGCGCTTGTGTTGTCGGTCCAGACGCCCGAGAAGGTCACGCCGGGATCGTCGTTGTCGAGTACGACCTCGGCTGTCTGGTATCCGACGGGGCGGAAGGGCACCACCGTGGCCCCGGCATTGTGAAGATATCGGACCAGGTAGTTGAGCTGATCGACGTTGCCATGATCCTCGACCATATCCAGGAGTAATGGCCGCTGGAGTACCCAGGAGCTTCCGTCGGCGCTCCATCCGTGGCCGGCGGAGCAGAACACGGTCACGCCGGTCAGCGCGCCTGTGGGCTGATCGCTCCAGCCGGCCGCGGGACCGAACGACTGTGTGCCGGTCTGGGCGAACCCCAGCGTGGCCGGCGTTTCATAGACCGGGTATTCCTCAGCCTTGAAGGCCGGCGCCGCCTCGCTTTGCTCCTCGTGGAACGCGAGGTCCGGGACCATGGGCAGATCCTGGGCAGGAGTCGCCTCGGCCCAGGCCCGTGCGGCCCCCAGTGCGACCAGCAGTCCCAACAACCCTACCTTGCACGCCGGTCGCATCCGACCCGCTTCTCTGTTCATCTTCGGTTACCCCACCTACGTTGTCTTGCGGAACTTGCCGCCGCCTTCGTTGACCAGTTTCGTGAAACCCTTGGCTTTGAGGTTTCTGTCGCTGAGCATGCCCTTGACCGATTGCGTGGTCGATACGCTGCACAGCGAGATCAGCCTCCTGATCGGCCGGCCGCAATGTGGACACGCGGCGAGTGGAGCTTCACTCATGGGCTGCTGGATCTCGAACGGCTCGCGACAGCGGTCACACCCGTGGTCAGGGCTATCGGACTGATACTCGTACGTTGGCATCTCTGCTCTGATCCTCCCGTTCGTCGGGGCCGACGGGCAATACCCGTCTGATTATTGTATCGCATTTGGCCCCCCGAATGGCAACGGCGGTCTGGATATCCACGCGGGCGTTGGTATCGTGTTCACAAGTGCACTGGGCTGTGAATTGTGAGCGGCAGCCGAGGGCGTCCGTGTAGGTTCCCGGTCGGCCGGCGGGAGTGGTTCTTATCGGCGGGGGGACGCGGTGGTTTGTAGGATCGGGGGCCAGGCTGTTTGGTACAATGGTGCCGGCGGGATCGGTTCTCCCAGCAGCAGGGCGCTTGGACCGACGGCGAGCAGCGGGCGCCACTGCCAGGGAGCTGCCGGGAGATGCGAACGAGGATGGTTGATGGCGACTGAGTTCGACATGTTCTTCACCTTCCGTTGGCTGCTGGCCATCGTGTGCACGGTGTACGCGGTGGTTTGCATCTGGCGGTCATGGGTTGGCTGGTTGATGTACTTTCGTAGCGGTCGCCGTACGGCGGTGCTTGGCCACTACGCGATGGTCCTGCTGCTGAGGGTGCGGATTCGCCGGTTTTCGTGTGAGCTGTTTCAGATCGCGGCGTTGCTTGCCATCTTGGGTTGGCTGGTCTACGTTCACCGTTGGGTCGAGGGTGCCACTTGAGCGGCAGTGTGAGGGACAGACCGGAGAAGACGCGAGCGCTCAGTGAGCTGCCCGCCGATGAACTCGTGCGCTATGGCCAGGAGCTTGGCGTTCAGCTTGACGCCAGGATGGCCCGCGGGGAGCTTCTCCGCCGGATTCGCGAGCGGCAGGAACTGCTCTTGGACCTGGAGCGAGACGCGATGCTGGACATCGTGGTGTGGGCGCGGTATCCGGTTCGCGCCTCGGCAAGCAAGGAGGAACTGGCCCGGCTGATCGCTTCGCTTGGCAAGATGGACTTTCGCAACCTGAGCGATCGGGGCTTGATCGCGTTAGCCCGGTTGCGGGATGTGCCTTGTCAGAAGGACGAACCTCGGGAGTCACTTGAGGACCGGCTTCGTGCGGCCGAGCCGATCTGGAACCGCTTGCGGCGCGGCCGACGCCGGATTGTCGCCAGCCTCATCACTCGCGTGGTCAACGGCCAGGAGGCTGCGGAATCGGAGGTCTATCGCTTCCTTCCGGAAGAAGGAGCGGCACCGTCGCTGAAAGAACGCATCGCTGAGGACGGCGTGGTGGGTAGTCTGACCCGCAAGATCCGCAGCGTTGCCGACGACTACGTTCGCGAGAAACTGGACGAGATCGAGGTCCGGATCGACCAGAAGCTCGACGAGATCGACCGCCGTTTGGCGGAGTGGCGCGACCAGGAGGTTGCCAATCGACTCAAGCTGATCAAGATCACCCTGGTTGGCTCGGTGCTTGTCGCAATTCTGAGCCTGGCGTACAGTTATGTGAAGTCGCAGTCGCTGGATGCGACTCCCGAGAAGCTGGAATCGATTCCGGCGGACAAGCAAAGCGAAACTTGGCTGCCGACGGAATGGTTGGACAGGGCGGAGACCGGCGGCACATGTTGACCTGCCGGTCTCTGCGAAGAGTCGTGGGCGTTCAGCAGGGACGCGACGCCCATGTCATAGTGGCCGGGCGGATTCAGTGAGAGGAACGGACACGGATGTACGAGCAATTGAGCACACACGTGGACAAGGTCATCAAGCTGGCCAATGAGATCGCCCACGAATACGAGCTGGAGTACGTGGGGACGGAGCATGTGCTGCTGGCCATCAGTCAGGCGGAAGAGGGGTTCGGTGCCCGTATTTTGCGGAAGCACGGCTTGACCAACGAGAAGCTCAAGTCGGCGGTGGACAAGCTGATCCAGGCGAGCATGGAGGATACATGGGTTTTTGGTCGGCTGCCCGGCACGCCTCACTACCGCAACGTCGTGGCCACCGCGATCGAGGAGGCACGCAAGCTCAAGAGTCGCGAGGTCTGCACCGAGCATCTGTTGTTGGGCCTGCTGGCCGAGAAAGGTTGCGTGGCCCAAAAGGCGTTGCAGGCCCTGGGCTTTAACGCCAAGCAGGTGCGCGCGGACATTCTGGAGTTGGCGAGTTGACCTCTCGGGCCGGTTTCGCGGACAAAAATGGTGTCAGGATGATTTTTGCGGGGCCGCGGGGGCGGTTGTCGAAAACTACGCTGCGACCTGCTCCGCAAAAATCATCCTGACACCCTTTTTCTCGAAATCCCATCCGTCTTCGCTTATTCTGGGTTTGGTATCCGAAGTGGCAACCGTACCTGGAGGCACGATCATGTCCGCCGCGAAGAACCTGCTGCGTCAAGTGGCCGAGATGGGCCATTGGCTTGTAACCGCCTATGTCCAAGACCTCTGCGATGCCGACTTGTTGATACGTTCGGTGCCCGGCGCGAATCATATCGCCTGGCAGCTTGGGCATATCATCGGCAGCACGGGGCAGATGCTTGGCGAGTTGGGCCGCGAGGCGCCGGTGCTGCCCGATGGCTTTGCCGAGGCATATACCGCCGAGACCTCCGCCTTGGACGCTCCGGCCCGATTTGCCACGAAGGCTGAGTATCTGACGCTGTTGGACCAGATGAAGACCGCCATCCTGGCCGCGATCGACGCGACGCCGGAGGAGGACCTCGACCAGCCCGGCCCCGAGTCGATGCGCGAATACGCCCCGACGATCGGCGCCGGGTTGGCGGTTCTGGCCAACCACTGGATCATGCACTCGGGCCAATTCGTGCCGATCCGACGGAAGCTGGGCAAGAAGCCGCTATTCTAGCCGACCGGCAGAAAAACGGTGTCAGGATGATTTTTCGACGAGCAGGGTAGTGTTTTGGAGCTGCGTCCCTGCCCCGCAATAACCATCCTGACACCCTTTTTCGCCCTACAGGATTTCAGATGCGGCGACGATGAGCAGCGCACAGGCCGCCCAGGATCAGCAGAGAGAGCGTGGCGGGCTCGGGTGCGGGTGTCCCGCAAGCCATGTTGCTCGCCACGGGCATGCCGAAGGAACCATCGATCTGCCAGGTATGATCGTCTTGATCCAGGAAAGTCGCGTGGAACGTCGCCGAGAAAGTGCTCGGTGCTGTAACCATGTCATTGGTCAGCCAATTGCTCAGCCATTCAGTGTCAGGTTGGGCGATCCGAACAAGGCCGGTAGCCGAGAACGAGATAGAGTAGCTCGTGAGAGTGACCTCGTTGCCGGACACCTCGCCCTCCAAAGTCGCATCGGGTAGATCGCCTGGCAGCCAGGAGGTGCTGCAAGTGAAGGCCGTGCCCGTCGAGTCCCATCCGCCTGTGACCTCGCTGTTGGCGATGGTGCCAGCGTGCTCCAGGTAGAACAAGGAACCCAACTTGATCATGCTGACAAACGCGGGTGGACCTGAACCTACGAACCACGACGCCGGTAGGCCGTCAAATATCTGGAGATCGCCATCCTGGTCAATCACGACGGGCTCACCTCCGGCGGTAAGATCCTGCATGGTCCCGGTCACCGGAGTCTCCGTGACTGTGACTAGGATATCGGCCTTGGTCAGGTTTGCCGTCCCCAGGATCAGGCCGGTCGTCAGCATCAGTCCTAGTATTCGACCACCGCTCCGCTTCAACGCTGCATAGCACATGGCTTTTCCTCCACCCTTCCCGGTCGATGGACCGGGATTACCGAGTTTCCCCACGCCCGGCTACACTACCGGGCGATTCCTGACTGTTCGACACTGGCCGTGGCGAGTTTCTAAGCCGCCTCTTGGCCAAGGCGAGAGCGCACACACATCGACACGAGAACTGCCGTTAGGCAGCAAACGAGCACTCACACGTATGGTTACTGAGATAAATGAAGCCCCACGACAAAGTGGTTGCTTGCTTTTCCCTCGCCGCCGCACCGGCTATCCATGCACCTTAACCCTACCCTCATCTTTGGGTGAGGGTCGGACCCTCCGCGTACTATATACCCAGTCTACCACACTTAACTCCTGTGTCAAGAGCGAGATCGCAGGTTGGTGAGGAAGGTGTGGTATCGCCCTTGTCCGGGCAGAAAAAAGGTGTCAGGATGATTTTGGGCGAGTAGAGTGATGTGTTTGGGCCGCTTCTCTGCCCCCAGAGAATCGTCCTGACAGCTTCTTCTGTCTGACGCCTATGTCTGCCTGCGACCTTCGTTGGCCCTCCTACCCCCCCCTTGCGGCAATAGGCGTAGGCGGCGGACCTCCTCTGGTGGCAAGAAACCATCTGCGGATCGAGGCCCGTTCTCCTCGCTACGAAGCCGCTCGTCGTCTTGTTTGTCAGCGGAAGCCATGGCTTTCCATAGGCCATTGGTGGTCGCAGGCTCGTGCGTTCGTGGTTCCGGCGGACGGCCCAACCCGCTTACCCGGAGCGTGGCAGTCTTGGTGGCGACGATGTCTCTCCAGCCCGTTTTGGTACTCCGTGAAATCCCGAGTAACTTGGTGGTTCAACTCGTGAACGGCTACGGCGACTCCTCTGAGATAGACCGCGTCCCCCGAATCCTTGCTAACCTCCTTCCTGGCAGCAAGTGAGGTAGTGTCAAGTCCTGTGTAAATTGCCTCGGGGCATCCTGCCGGTCCAATTCGTTACGCCACTTTCGATTTCTTCTTTGAGGATGAAGAGGGTAGCGGCACCGTCGGGCACAGGTGTGCCGA
>JAAYDF010000069.1 GCA_012729395.1 Phycisphaerae bacterium | reverse complement strand
GCCTTGACAAGCAAATACCTGTTCCGTAGAATTTGAAGTTTAAGCCGGAGTAGCTCAATGGCAGAGCACAGCTTTCGTAAAGCTGGGGTTGTGGGTTCAAATCCCACCTTCGGCTGTTTTGTTGCGCGGAGCGGTCGGCCATTCTGACGCGATCTCGCGGGGTTTGGCGACTCAGGTTGACGAGGCGTCGAGAAGCACGAACACAGGCCGATATGGTTTTCGGTATGGCTCGTGCGAAAGCGTTGACGAACCTGCGGACCAGGCCCAGCGGTGATCAGCCGCGTAGTTCCACGGTGCAGATTATACCAGAAACCCCCGCCTGTCGAAGCCTCAGAACCGTCGCTTGCCCTCGATGAAAAACGGCTCGGGCGTCCAGGATGGATCATCGTCCTCGACCCAGACGTACTCCTGAAAAGCTCGCATCATCGTTCTTTGTGGTTCGCCATTTGGTCCGCCGGGGGATACGCCGAAGTTGTGCAGCAGTTCGTGCTCCAGGTGAAACACTGAAGCAAACCAGTCCCGGGTACTGATGATCCGGTTAAACGGCATGGAAATACCTCCACGTCCTACCTTCCCGTGTGCTGCCCCGCCCGCCTCCCAGCGGACGGGCACGGCCGCCGGGGGCCGTCCACACCCATAGTCTTTGATGATTCCATGCGCCCGGTTCACTTTCGCCAGGTACGTGCAGGCCAGCCACTCCCATCCGCACGGAAGTTTCGTGGTTGCCAAGCCGTGCTTGTACTCCACGAACGGCTCGGGTGTCAGTACCAGTCCCACGGGTTCCTCCAGCTTGCACGATACCCGGACCCGGATCGTCTCGGCGGGGTCATCTGCGGCCTTCAGTTGCTCTCCCGTCAGCGCATCGGTCGGCACGTCCGACCCGTCCATCATGAACGCCGACTGCCAGTAGTCGATGTTCGACTTCTCGACGTCCAGGATATGTCCCGCCTGATCGTACACGGTCGCCCCCCAGAACAGCCGGTAGTTCTGTGGCTTGGGATGCAGCAGGGTCACCGCGTAGGCGGACGCCTCGACCGGCGAACCAAACTCCAGATCGACGGGCCGGAGATCGCCCGCCCGCACCGTGTACCCCCGTTCCCAGAAATGCACCCGCCGCTTCTCGGGCAGATCGAACCAGTAGGCCACCCGAAGGAATCGCCGGTTCGTGATCAGGCACGTCTGCGGGTCCGGCTCCAGGTCCAGCGTGTACCGCGGAAACAAGACCCGCACCCCGAACCGCTCCGCCGGGTACGGCGCTTGAGCCGACCACCGGAAGCGAACCCGCGCGTCCGACCGGTCCCCGGTGATCCGCCAGAACCGCTTGGCCTTGATGCTCCGCCACAGCAGCGCATTGGTCTTGCCGTCGGGGGAAAGTCCCCGAACCCGCACCGCGTACTCCTGACCCGGCGAAACGTGGATTACCGGCACGTGGTCCTCGGCCTTCTTCCCCTGCCAGACCACTTCCGCCGTCGTGTTGGCGGGCCGCACGGCAAGTTCCGTGATCCGGTATACTTCGGCCCCGATCGCCAGATCAACCGCCTCGACCGGCACCGTGTTGAAGATCATCGTTCGCTGGGGTCCGTCGCACGGGTCCGACAGCAGACAGACCAAGCTTCCATCCGCCAGCCGCTCCGCCACCGCAAAGCTGTGGTCCCCCGGCTTCAGGGACACCACCGCCCGCCCGGTCTCATCCGGGGCCACCGTCCCCTTGTCCACCGGGGCCAGATACCCGTTCCAGGAATTCTTGCCCAGCCGGATCAGCTTGCACTCCTGCAGCGGCGGCTCCAGCACCAGCGTCAGCACCTTACCATCAGTCCACCCTGCCAATAGTGCCGAAATCAGAGCCAAAAACCAAACCGCTTCCACCACCCGAAATAATCTTCTGACGCCATCCGGCATGAATCGACCTTCCCGCACCACCAAGGGCCACTTCCGTCACTATAGTCCAACTCAGCAAATGCCGCCAACCATAAATGCTACTCGCAGGAAGCTGCATCCTTTTTGCCCAACGGTAGTCCCGTCTTGCTTGCCGTTGGTCTGTTGGGTAGAGTGGTTTGCACGTCTTGATTAAGGAGAGAACGGTGGGTTTGCAGATTGGGTTGCGTGAGATCGATCGGCGGATATGGGATGAGGAGTTGGCTGGGTT